>NZ_SJPX01000001.1:1500000-1778767 GCF_007860175.1 Rubripirellula reticaptiva
GTCGTCGCTGTATGTGTTGGTAGATGCGGGTGTCGACGAGGCCGCGTTTTCAGAGTCGGTACGAGGCCTGTACCAGAGCGGCGTGGACGTGTTGCAACTCAGAGATCGCAGCGCCAGCGATCGAACGTTGTTGCAACGCTCGGCAGTCGCAGCTTTAATCGCTCGCCAGTGCGGTGGCTTGTTCATTGTCAACGATCGGGCGGATTTGGCGTTTGCGTCGGATGCTGATGGCGTGCACGTCGGGCAAGAAGAGTTGCCGGTGGCGGACGCAAGGCGAATCTTGGGGCCGGACAAGCTAATTGGCCTATCGACTCATTCGATCGATCAGGCTCGCGACGCGGTCGCCGACGGAGCCGACTACATCGGTTGCGGTCCGGTGTTTGCGGGACGGACGAAGACGTTTGATCGTTACGTTGGGCCAGCGTTTCTGCAGCAAGTTTCGGCGGAAATCGAGTTGCCCGCGTTTGCAATTGGAGGCATCGATTTGACGAACTTGGACCAGGTCACTGGCGCGGGCATTCACCGTGTGGCGGTGACCGGGGCGGTGAGGGACGCGGATGATCCGGCCGAAGCGGTGGCAGAGTTGAAACGCCGGCTGGGGAAACCGGTGACGAAATGACTGCGGCTTTTCGTCGGTCTCTGCGAATCTTAAGGTAGTGCAGGTCTTAAAGCAGGCCAGGTTTGTCGGGGTTGTGATCTGATACTTTGTTGGGACGATTCCTAGCTGGCAAAACTTTGGCTTCCAAAACTCTGAACGACGACCCATGCATCCAAACTCTGATGACAATTGGCCTCGCCGAGTCGCAATTCTTGGCGTCGGGTTATTGGGTGGCAGCGTTGCCATGTCGATTCGGCGTTCGCGTCCCGAGACTGTCTTTGTCGGATACTCGCGCAGCACGGATCGTTTAGCAGACGCCATTCGTCGCGGCATCATTGACGAAGCCACCGACTCGATTGGTGATGCCTGTCGCGATTGTGATGCCGTCGTCGTGGCGACGCCCGTCGACCGCATCGCTGCGATGGTGATCGAAGCGGCTGGGCATTGCCCGGATGATTGTTTGATCACGGACGTGGGCAGCACGAAAAGCGGGATCGTAGCCGCGGTTGAGAAAGACGCCTGCGCCGCCGCGAAATTTGTCGCTGCTCACCCGATCGCCGGTAGCGAGAAATCGGGCAGCCAGTATGCGGTCGCAAACTTGTTCGATCACAAAGTCGTGGTGGTGACGCCCGGCAAGGCCGCCGATTCGGCAATGGTCCAGCGGACGGATCGGTTTTGGAAAATGACGGGCGGCAAAACGGTCACAATGTCGGTTGCCGATCATGATGATTACTTGGCCGCCATCAGCCACGTGCCACATTTGATGTCGGCGCTGGTCGCTCGGATGACGCCACCGGTTGCCCGGTCGCTGGTCGGTACGGGCTGGAAAGATATCACGCGGGTCGCGTCGGGCGATCCGGAAATGTGGACAGCGATCTGCCGCGAGAACAGGCCGGCCATCGTCACCGAATTGGCCCGGTTGGCTGAGGAGCTGAACCAATTGCGATCAATCGTCGAGGATGGTCGCGACGACGAAATGGCAAGTTGGCTGGCCGAGGCTAAGCGGATCAAGGATCAGGGCTGAGCCGATTTGGTCAGGGCTTCGCTTTTTCTGGACTCGGAAAACGCGAAAATCCGCAAAAACAGGCGTCTCGACTTCGGAGGTCGGCTCTCGGCGATTCAGGTCTTGTCAGGTACCATTTGTGGCTAACGCGGCTAACACGCGTGGCCTGCCGGTGCCTGCGGCAGGGCGTTAAATGATCGAACATCCTTGAAGGTCCTTCCCATGCCGCTTTGGCAAATCGATATTTATCCGGCCGAAAACCAAGTCGACCGCGAAGCCATCCGTACCACCGAAGAAATCGCAGAGCTTGGTCTCGGAAAGAACGTTTCGGTGGCTTTCGCTCGCGGCTTTCTGGTCCAAGGCAACTTTGGCGCCGAAGAAGCGGCCCGGTTGGCGGGCACCTTATTGTCCGATTCGATCACCGAGCATTCGGTGGTGGCGATCGCTGGGCAAGACATTTTGAACGAGCCGCCGGGGACGCAAACGGTTCAGGTCAACGTTTTGCCAAAGCCAGGCGTGATGGATCCGGTGGCATACAGCACGCTGGGTGCCGCTCGCGATGCCGGGTTTGCGGTCGACGCGGTTCGCACGATGCGTAAGTACTGGATCGGTGGCGTCGATGACGCTTCGCTGGACAGCATTTGTCGTCGCGCACTTTCGAACGACGCAATCGAACAAGTCGTTGTTGGTCCGTTAGAGATGGATCAGTTGGACGTTGGTTCGCCGAGCGATTTTAAGTTGGTGACGATTCCAATTCGCGAGTTGGATGACGAGGGACTGACCAAGTTATCCAAAGACGGCCAGTTGTATTTGACACTGGTCGAGATGCAGACGATCCGCGCGCACTTCGCCAAAATCGGCCGTGACCCCACTGACATCGAACTCGAATCGGTCGCACAAACTTGGTCAGAACACTGCAGCCACAAGACACTAGCCGGACGGATTGCTTATCAGGGGCCCGGTTACGAAGGACACGGCGCCGACGGTGCGCCGATGGCGGACAAACGTCAGTATGAAAACATGCTGAAGGAAACCATCTTTGCGGCTACCCAGCAGATTCGTAAAACGCTTGGTGACGATGACTGGTGCGTCAGCGTATTCAAAGATAACGCGGGCATCGTCACGTTTGATGACGAGTACCACGTGTGCTTCAAAGTCGAAACGCACAATCACCCGTCAGCGCTGGAACCTTACGGCGGTGCCAATACGGGCATCGGCGGTGTGATCCGTGACCCGATGGGAACCGGCATGGGGGCCAAACCGATTTGCAATACTGATGTGTTTTGCTTTGCGCCGCCCGATACGGCGGTCGATTCATTGCCGCCCGGCATCTTGCATCCTCGTCGCGTGATGAAGGGAGTCGTTTCCGGTGTCCGTGATTACGGCAACCGCATGGGTATCCCCACGGTCAACGGCGCGGTTTATTTTGACAAGCGTTATCTGGGCAACCCGTTGGTGTATTGCGGAAACGCTGGGCTGATTCCGGTCGGGATGGAAGAGAAGGAAGTCAAGGCGGACGACTTGATCGTCGCCATCGGCGGACGTACAGGGCGCGATGGGATTCATGGTGCAACGTTCAGTTCAGCCGAACTGACCAGCGAATCGGAATCGTTGTCCGGTGGTGCAGTTCAGATTGGCAACGCGATCACTGAAAAGATGGTCTTGGACGTTTTGATTCAAGCTCGTGACCGTGGATTGTTCAACGCCGTCACGGACTGTGGTGCCGGTGGGTTCAGCAGTGCGGTCGGTGAGATGGGCGAGCACTTGGGTGCCGAGGTTTGGCTGGACAAGGCGCCGCTGAAGTACGACGGTTTAACGTACACCGAAATCTGGATCTCGGAAGCTCAAGAACGCATGGTGTTTGCGGTTCCGCAAGACAAGTGGGACGAACTGCGCCAGCTTTGCGAGAGCGAAGGCGTCGAGGCGGCTGCGATCGGACGTTTCGTGCCGACCGGACGGTTGTTGTTGACCTATCAAGGTCACACCGTTGGCGATGTCGCGATGCAATTTTTGCACGATGGTCGTCCGCCAATCATTCGCGATGCCGTCTACACGCCGCCCGAAACTCAGCCGCTGGATCTGCCTGCGATGAGCGCCGACGACCACCGTACTGCGTTGCTTGCGATCATGGGCAGCTTGAACGTGGCCAGCAAGCAATGGGTGATTCGCCAATACGATCACGAGGTCCAAGGTGGCAGCGTCGTGAAACCGCTGGTCGGTCCGCTTTGCGACGGACCTGGCGATGCGGCAGTGGTGCGGCCGCGAATGCAGTCGCGTCGCGGTTTGGTTTTATCGTGCGGAATGAATCCTCACTACGGCGACTTTGACACGTATCACATGGCTACTTCGGCGATCGACGAAGCGATGCGAAATGCGGTCGCTGTGGGTGCTGATCCGTCGAAGATTGCGATCTTAGACAACTTTTGCTGGGGCTACACTGACCGCGCCGAAACGCTCGGTTCGTTGGTCCGTGCGGCGATCGCGTGCCAGGACATGGCGGTGACGTTGGGGACTCCGTTCATCAGCGGCAAGGACTCGCTCAACAACGAGTTCAGTTACTTTGAAAGCGATGGCACCAAGCAAACGATTTCGATTCCACCGAGTCTGTTGATCAGCGCGATGGGCCAAATCGATGACATCGGCAAGGCTGTCACGATGGACGCCAAAGAAGTCGGTAATGTCGTGTACTTGGTTGGCGAAACGAAGTCGGAACTAGGCGGTTCGCACCTTTCGTTGGTGCAAGATTTGGCCGGCGGCCAAGTGCCAACGGTTGACGCAAACGTGGCCAAGGCAACGTTCGCGGCGATGCACGCGGCGATCATGTCGGGCCAAGTCCGTGCGTGTCACGACCTCAGTGAAGGTGGTCTGGCGGTTTCCGCAACCGAGATGGCGATGGCGGGAACGTTGGGCATGCAGATCGACATTGCCGCCGTTTGTGACAGTGGTTTGTCGTCGTCGGAAGTTCTGTTTAGCGAGTCAAATACGCGTTTCTTGGTCGAAGTTTCGGCTGATGCGGCAGACGAATTTGAAAAGTCGTTGAGCAATCATTCGGTTCCGGTTGCTCGGCTAGGTACAATCGAGGCCGACGAGCGGATGATCGTCATGCAGGGCGACGATGTCGTTTTGGATGTGACCACCGCCGATGCCAAGGAAGCCTGGCAAAAACCACTGGCTTGGTAGCCGATTGTTTGTGCAAGCCGGAGGAAGTGGTAGCCGAGTGTTCAACGAAAAGACAGCTTTATGATTTCCGCCATCCCGACTACCACGTTTACTGTCGTCATTTCGCGAGGCCAATCGCGGAACCCGGAAAAGCGTGGAATCGAACAAGCAATCGCCGACACCATCGGTGCGATCGATGGCGTTGATGTGTTGGTGATCCCCCACCTGTATGACTTGCCCAAATCGAGCGAGTCGTACAAGAAGTTGTCGGCGGTCGAAGGCGACATTGTGGTGGCTTCGTGGATTTACGGTCGTGCGGCGCACTGGGTGCTCGATCGCAACGGCATCGGTGGCCAGTTTGGCGAAGTTCAATTGGGGCAATCGGCGGACGAAGACGAGCCATCGGATGTACCTGAATCGATCAGCGAAGAGGCGGCGCCGGTCGACCGAGTGACGGATCTGAATCCTCGACCAGATCGCAACATCCACTGCATTGACTTGAAGATCTCGACGGACGTCAGTGCTTTTATCGCTGAGATTCGTCGGATCGTCGGTGCAGAAACCAACCCGCGTGAAACATCGCTGCCGATTATTGGTGGCAAGATCGTGCAGGTCGACGAAACAACGTCGCGGCGCTGGTATCCGGTCATCGACTTCAGCCGTTGTACGAATTGCATGGAGTGCGTCGATTTCTGTTTGTTTGGTGTCTATGGCGTCGACTACGGCGAGAACATTCTTGTCGAACAGCCCGACAATTGTCGCAAGGGATGCCCGGCGTGCAGTCGGGTGTGTCCCGAAAACGCCATCATCTTTCCTCAGCACAAAGCACCTGCGATTGCCGGCGCCGAAGTCGAAGGCGACGAGGGTTTCAAGATCGACCTATCCGTTTTGTTTGGGGCTCCCGCTAGCGGTGACGATCCGATCGCGACAGCAGCCCGCGAACGCGACGAACAGTTGTTGTTGGCTGGCCGCGATGTGGTCGGGATCGATGATCAATTGGCCAAGCGTCAGATGGACGCGAAATCACAACCCAAAGACGGGCTAGATCGATTAATCGATTCGCTTGATGATTTCGATCTTTAGTCTTTCTTGATCGAATCACCAAGAAACGATTCGGCGAATGCTGGGGAATCGAATTGAAGTGATTTTCTAGGTCAACTTCTCCGTGCAATCGGACCGATACAACGGCTAGGTATCGCCCGAACTCGGAGCACATTGTGCAGCAACGAAGTCAAACATTATCAGCTAAACGTCGCTACCTTAGCGCCATTCTTGCCACCGGACTTTCGTTGGGGGGGGCTGCGTCATGTGGCTTTGCACAAGATGGGCGCCTGTTGGTGCCGTCGTCTGTTTCGTTGTTGACCGAGGCGACAGCAAAGGCAAACGCAGAACCGATTCGCCAGCCAGAAGCTCGGATTGCTGCCTTGCCAACTTCGCCCAGCGACATTACACCGGTTCCTGCGGCACAAGTTCCTGCTGCAGACGGCGAGATGGTTTTGCAAGCGCCGGGCAATTCGACGCTTGAACTGCGAGTCGCACGCCGGCCTTGGTTGTTGGACAAGTTGATGAACCCGGGTGGTTCGGATGCCGAGAAGATGGATCCGCCGTCACCACCGGCCGAATTGCCCGACCCGCCATCACTAGGCCGGTTGCCAGCGAGGCCCAGCTATTCCAACGAATCAATCGACGTCGGTGTTGACCCCAACGATGGGTGGCG
This sequence comes from Rubripirellula reticaptiva, assembly GCF_007860175.1. NCBI lineage: Bacteria > Pseudomonadati > Planctomycetota > Planctomycetia > Pirellulales > Pirellulaceae > Rubripirellula > Rubripirellula reticaptiva. The sequence goes on from NZ_SJPX01000001.1 coordinate 1,506,478, forward strand.
AACGAGAGGTCAGATCAGTGTGCCGCGGTTGAACGCCGTTGATCAACAACCGACGCTTCGCGCGGTCGAGCCAACGCAAGAAGCGTCGATGCGTGCGGCGACGAACGGCGTACCGCTACTGGCTGCTCCGCAAACAACTTCACCGCAAGCAACTTCACCGCGAGTTGCGCCCTCGCAGGCACCGCTGCGGTCCGTTGCGCCGAGTCCAGCGGATGGGCCGATTCCTTTGACGGATCCGCCAGCGATGAAGACGCGAAACTCACGTCCGGCCTCACCGAAGGTTGTTGAGCCAACGACGCCCGCGGAATCGCCTGCCCAATCGGCGGAGCCTAAGGCATCCCAGCGTGTCAGCGATTTGCCGTCAAAGAAAGGGATCTATATCGGCGATGATTCCGACAACGAGCCGCCCCGCCAGTCGCCTAACGAGTCGTCAGGTGTGGTTGTTCGCAAACTGCGAATCGGTCGCGATGGCATGCCGCTGGGTAATTCCGATTCGCTGGCTCCGTTTGACCACGAAATGGAGGACGCTTTACCGATCGGTGCCGCTAACGACGCGAAGATAGATCCACCGTCGTATGTAAAACCGATCGAGAAGCCAACCGAGAAACCCGTCGCCTCGCCGCCAACGAAACAGAAGCCGTTGCAAACGGTTGAGCCGGAGATTCTTGGTGCGGATTCAGATCGCGGGAAACGCGATCTGGATCGTGACGAAAATCGCGAAGCCGATGTCGGTCGGTCTGATACGACGGCTCGCGTTCAACCATCGATTCCGCTGGATTATGCCGGCTATCCACTTGCCGATGTTCCGGTCGGCAGTACCGTGGCTCGTATGCAAAACCTGATGCGGGCGTGCTTGAGCCATTACTACGCTGATGCTGAGGTTGCTAACGAGCGAAGCAATTGGGGCATGATGCATGCGATCATGGTTTATGGAATCGACACCAAGGTGATTGTCGACCGAAAATCGTATAGCACGATTGCTTGGATTGCCGGGAACAATGCTTGTCGTGGACAACGATTGTTGGCATCCGAGAACGGTCGCATCGTGGTCAAGAGCGGCGTGGGGCTGCAAGGTCACCAGGCTCAGATGTTGGCGGTATTCTCGTTGTGCGACGTGCCGGAGGACTATCCGCTCTATGCCGGCGGTGAAAAGTACTCGATGCGGGATGTGATCCGTGAGGAGCAGTTGGCGTGCAAGACTGGGGAAGAATTGACATTCACGTTGATTGGTTTGTCGCACTACATGGACACAGATTCGTCGTGGAAAAGTGAGGACGGCGAAACTTGGGACTTCGAACGACTGATTCGCGAGGAACTGTCGCAGCCAATCGTGGGCGCGGCTTGTGGCGGAACGCACCGATTGATGGGGTTTGCTCATGCTCTGCGTAAACGCCGAGCCGAAGGCAAGCCGATCGATGGACAGTGGAAGCGGGCCGAAAAATTCACCGAGGACTTTGTTGACTACAGCTATCGGTTGCAAAACCGAGATGGGTCGATGAGCACGGATTGGTTTGAAGGCCGCGAAGACAATGACGACACTGATCGCAAGGTCCAGACCACCGGCCACATGGTCGAATGGCTATTGACTCTAACACCGGATTCTCAGTTGCAGAATCCTCGATTGGTGGCGGCGGTTCGGTACCTGTTAACCACGATGTACAAGGATCGAGATCACGACTGGAGCATCGGCCCCAAGGGGCACGCGCTGCGTTCGCTGGCGATGTACTACGAACGAGTCTACCGTGCTGATGCCCCGCCTTGGCGAACCCCGATGACAGCCCGGTCGCCGTCGCGATCGACCGGAAACTCGCGGCGATAGGGCTGCGAAAGGCTGTTTTGCGGCGTCACGACCTGTGCGAAGCTGGGCCGGTCGGCTAAAACAGAGGGTCTACGAGATTGATGATACTCTTGCATTGAAATGGCTCCGCACGTGGCGACGCAACGACTGACCAAACATAACGCAGCCATGGTCGAGGCGGCGATCGCACTTCTAAAAGCGAGAAACGCCGACGCGTTGCTTGTGTTGTTGGATGGTTCGACGGACTGGAAGCGGATCGCCGACATGGCCGCCGGAACCGACAAGCCGGTGATCGTAGCAGTCGACAGTGCTGATGATTTGGAAGGCGCAGCCGAAGCAGGACTGAAGCCGCTCGCTCTCAATAAAGAAAAAGCACCACTGCTAGAACGGCTGCAGCACGCGATCTTGGAATCGGCTGCGGACGAGTTCATTCGCACCAATGGCGAAGTTGTTGCTGTCTACAGCGGGTTTCACCAGGGCCGTCTCGATTCGATCAGTCATCTGCAACTGGACGAGCGGATGCGACGGTTGACGACGCGTGACTTGCAGATGCTAGAGAGTCGCGTTCCCTTGCCGACGATCAAAGCGGTCATCGACTTGGCCGCACAGATCGGCCGCGAGGGACGCGAAGGCAAGCCGGTGGGGACCTTGTTTGTCGTTGGCGATACTCGCAAGGTCTTGGAACATTCCAATGATTCAGGCGTCGATCCGTTTCGTGGTTACAACCGGTCGTTTCGCAACCTTTTGGATGCAAAAGTTCAAGACGACGCGAAAGAAATCGCTCAGCTTGACGGGGCATTCGTCGTAGGTAGCGATGGCGTGATTGAACGAAGTCGTCAAATGCTTGAGGTTTCGCATGAAGACCTGACGATGACCAAGGGGCTTGGTGCTCGGCACTGGGCCGCCGCTGCGGTGACTCGAAAAACGAAAGCGATTTCAGTGGTCGTAAGCCAGTCGACTGGCACGGTGCGTTTGTATCAAGACGGCAATCTTGTGATGCGGATCGAGCCGATGGAAAAGGCTGTGACGTGGCAAGAGTTCGCTTTTGAGCCGCCGTCATCATCCAACCAATCTGATACGTAAACGGCGCCACGTGAAAAACGAAACGGGACACATCGGAGTCCTATCGGCAACCACGCTGGTCGCGGCCAGCATGATTGGCGTTGGCGTTTACACGACAAGTGGCTTCACACTGGCTGCACTGCAGACGCCCGAGCGGGTGATCATGGCCTGGGTGGTCGGAGGCATCATTGCGATCTGCGGGGCGATTGGTTACGCCAGCCTCGCGTCTCGTTTCACCGAATCGGGTGGCGAGTATTTGTTTCTGTCACGGACATTGCATCCTGTTGCCGGTGTGATGGCAGGATGGGTTTCAATGCTAGCCGGATTCACCGGGGCGATCGCCGTGGCGGCGCTCGGACTGGAAGAATATTTGGTGCCGATGCTAGGTGAGGGAGTCGCTTCGTTACCCGGTGGAACGATCGCCATCGCGTCGGTCGTCCTAGCTGCCATCATGCACGCGATCGGTGTTCGCGGTGCGTCGCAAATTCAAGACGCGGTAGTGATCGTCAAGTTGATTCTGATCGCGGTGTTTGTGGTCTTTGCGGCCCGTTTGATTCTGCCCAATTCCGATGGTTTAAGCGCCGATGGTTTAAGTGCCGGTCCGCTTTCGGACACCGCGGCTCCGATGCATTGGCTTGATTTCGCCGGCCAGTTGGTTTGGATCTCGTTCAGCTATGCTGGTTTCAATGCGGCGGTTTACATCGCCGGTGAAGTGCGGTCTCCGAACCGTAATGTGCCGCGTGCCCTGGTCGGCGGAACTGTTTTGGTGACGGTTGTGTATGTGCTGCTAAATGCAATTTTTGTGCACTCGGCACCAATTGGAGTGATCACCGCGGGTGAAAATATTTCTCAGGTTGCTGCCACGGCCGCCACGTCACTTGGCGGTCAGCGTTTCGCTTTGCTGGTTCGCGGAGTGATCGTGATTTCGCTGCTAACCAGCGTATCCGCGATGGTGATGACGGGGCCTCGGGTTTACGCCAAGATGGCGGACGATGGTTTCTTGCCCAGCTTTCTTCGGTTCACCGGGCGCGTGCCTGTCGCTGCGATCGCGTTTCAAGCAGTGCTGGCGATCATTGTGATTTCGGTTTCTACGCTGACCCAATTGCTTGGCTATCTCGGTTTGACGTTGTCGGTTTCGTCGGCACTGACGGTCGCGATGTTGTTGGTGTTGCGATTTCGCGGTGAGATTGAGCGGTTGCCGCTGTATGGGATTCCACCAGTGATTTATGTGATAGCAACCCTGGGCATTGCCGTGATGTACGCGATTAGCAAACCCGAACAAGCGATCGCTGCCGCAGCCACATTAGTGATCGGCGGGATGTTTTTTGTCACGAAGCGCAAAGCGAAAAAAGTGACCACGAACTCGTAAAACCATCACCGGTTTGGCGATGGCGGCAGGATTGTGAAGATTTCGTGATGAAGAATTGCGAAAATCTAGGGCCAGATATAATTCGCCCATTCTTCATTCCGTAGCCCCCACGAGTCAAAGCGTCGATGACACAACCCAAGTCCACACGGCGTCAGTTTTTGAGTGACAATTTCGCAGCGGCAACGTCGTTCGCCGCCGGTGCGGCGATCGGATCGCTGGGCCAACGTCTGGCGATGGGCGAATCGATTTCACGTCGCCGATTGATTGACGTCAACGATGAAGTCACAGGGTTGCCCTTGTTGCGGTTGCCAGAGGGGTTCCGGTATCGAACGTTCGGTTGGACGGGCGACTTGATGGATGACGGGTTTGTGACGCCCGGTTTCCATGATGGCATGGGTGTCGTCTCGGCTGATGGAACTCTCTTGACCTTGTGCCGCAATCACGAAGTCAGTGACGACGGCGTCTGTATGCCGATCAGCGGCGGTGTTCCGTACGACGTGCGTGCGATGGGGGGATGCACGTCGCTCGTATTTGATTGCGAAGTCGGCGACTGGGTTGCTAGTCGGACGGTCATGTCTGGCACCAGCCGAAACTGTGCGGGCGGAGTCACGCCTTGGAATACATGGCTGACCGCCGAAGAAACCGTATTAGGGGCAGGCGATCGGGACCCCTACAAGGGCGACGCGGTGCGATCGTTCAAGAAAGATCACGGTTGGATTTTCGAAGTCGCGATGGACGGTAAGTCAAATCCACAGCCGATCAAAGCGATGGGGCGATTTGTCCACGAAGCCGTCGCGGTCGATCGCAGGACCGGCATCGTTTACGAAACCGAAGATCGTGGAACGTCGGGATTTTATCGGTTTATTCCCAATCGGCCTGGGAATCTGCATGCCGGCGGAGTTCTCGAGATGGCCGAGGTTGTCGGTGCACCCGATCTGCGCGGCGGTGTGGCAAACGGCGCCGAGTTCGACGTTCGTTGGCATCGAATCGACAACCCGACTTTGGACGATGCTCCGGCCGACCAGCCGTGTGACGACTTGGGCGTCTTCAAACAAGGCAAGGCCAAGGGAGGATCGACATTCTCGCGTTTGGAAGGATGTTGGTTCGGCAACGGAAAGGTTGTGTTTGATGCGACCGATGGTGGTGCAGCCGCAGCCGGCCAGATTTGGGAATTTGATCCGGAAACGCAGCGACTCAAACTGCTGTTCGAATCGCCTAGCAAGCCGACCCTGAACATGCCCGACAATCTGTGCGTCAGTCCTCGCGGCGGCATCGTGCTTTGTGAAGATAACGACTATGGCGCGAACGAGTATCCGCAGCGGATGTTTGGTCTGTCTCAGGACGGAAATTTGGCGTTGCTTGCCGAGAATAACATCCGGTTGCATGGCGAAAAGAACGGGATCATAGGCGATTTTCGTACCAAAGAATGGGCCGGCGCGACGTTCAGTCCGGACGGAAAGTGGTTGTTCGTCAACGCTCAAACGCCGGGAATCACATTCGCGATCACGGGACCGTGGGAATCAACGCTGGTTTAGTTTGCACCAGCTTGGTTGGTGCGGCCTGGCTGCCGCACACTTGCGCCAGAGCAGGCATTGCGCTAACATTGGCACGTCTCAAACGTACCAATTCGCAAGAACTTCAGCCATGCTTTCGACCAATCAGATTCACCAGGGCAGCTGCATCGACGGGATGTCCCAGATCGAAGACGGCAAAGTCGATTTGGTTTTTGCGGATCCCCCTTTCAACATCGGTTACACGTACGACGTCTACGATGACCAACGCGAAGCCGACGAGTACCTGCAGTTTTGTGAGTCCTGGATTGGACAGGCTCACCGGATCTTAAAACCGGACGGCTCGTTCTGGTTGGCGATCGGCGATGAATATGCGGCGGAACTCAAGCTGTTGTCTCAGCGGCTTGGTTTTCATTGTCGCAGTTGGGTGATCTGGTACTACACGTTTGGTGTTAATTGCGTTCGCGGATTTAGTCGTTCGCACACCCACCTGTTTCACTTTGTCAAAGACCGTGAACACTTTACGTTCAATGGTGACAATCCTCTGGTGCGAGTCGCGTCGGCGCGACAGTTGGTGTACGCCGATAAGCGAGCCAACAGCAAAGGCCGGCTACCCGACAACACTTGGATTCTGCGTCCCCAGGATTCGCCACCGGGTGGTTTCTCGATGTCGCACGACACGTGGTTTTATTCGCGAGTCGCAGGCACATTCAAAGAACGCGAAGGGTTTCACGGTTGCCAAATGCCCGAGCAAATCTTGGGACGGATTCTGCGGATCAGTAGCAATCCGGGCGACGTGGTGGTGGATCCGTTTGGCGGCAGTGGGACGACGCTGGCAGTCGCCAAGAAGCTTGGGCGACAGTGGATGGGATTCGAATTGTCACCCGAGTACGCCCAGCACATCGCCACTCGATTGGCGGACTGTCAGCCCGGTGATCCGCTTGATGGTGTCGAAGATCCGCTGACCAGCGCGCCCAAGACTTCACAGGGCAAGAAACGCACGGAGTTCAAGAATGGTCGCCCCGTGTTGCCGCTTGATGAAGACACGAAAGCCGCAATCATTGATGCGTTCCAGCAGACCAGCCAAGGATACTCGTCGGACTATCTGCTGTGCGATCCCGAATTGTCGGCGGCATTCTTGAAAGCTTGCCGCGCGGCAAAGATCGGCGGCGATGCCAGGGTCTGGAATTCGTTTTTGCTTCGGCTGCGCAAAGCGGGCCGGTTGCCGGCCGCAACTCAGAAATCCAAGCAAGCGTCCTGGGCTCAGATGGAACCTTACCGCGAAGCTGCCGAAGTCGCGGTCAGGCTGGTCGAGTTGGATTATTCGATGACGCTCGACGAGATGCTTTGCTGTCCGGCGGCGGTGGCCGAGTTTGATCGGCTGGCAGCTTCTTTTTCGCCCGGTTATTCGCCGTTTCAGTATCGGTGGTCGGCGATGGGGTTGCGGAAACGGGCTCGGACGAAGCGTTTTCAGTCCGTAGCCAGCGATCAGGCGGAAAAGTGGAAAAAGACGCGTCTGCCAGCGTCGAAGGCGATCGAGGGTTGTATGGCGAAGTCGTTCGTCTGTCCCGGAGTGTTGGAGATTTCGAACGAAAATGAGCTGATTTTCGTCAGCGAGACGACCAATATTCGTGACCGGATCGCACAGATTCTCGACAGCGACGCGTGGCAGAGGTTCTCGCCATCGCAGGTTCGGGTATGGAAGGTGGACGGCGAATTGGACCAGTTTGCTCTACGGGCGCATCGGTCAGAGGCCGGGAATTCGCTTTTGAACTGCGGCTTTGTTCGGTTGGGGGGACGCGAGGATCATTAGACGGGCTTTTTTGGGCTTCAAGCGTACAATAAGCACCCGCTTGCGTTTACAATCTCATCCATTGCAACGTGAAACGGCCTAGCCGATCAATTTAAACTCTCCTGCCCCTCCCAAGGAATTTCCATCCATGCAAACTCCACCCGATCGTCGTTCATTCTTGAAAACAACGACTGCGGCTGCTGCCGGTGCAGCACTGACCAGCACGATCGCCCGCTCGGCCAATGCGGCTGGTAGCGACGAAATCCGCTTCGTTTTAGTCGGCTGTGGTGGTCGTGGTACCGGTGCGGCGGCTCAGATTTTTAATACCAAAGGCAACGTCAAATTGGTGGCTGTTGCGGACGCATTCGCGGCCAACGCAGAACGCGCGCTCAAGTCACTGAGCCGTGGCGAGAACGAGTCGAAAGTTGACGTTCCGCCGGAACAAGTCTTCGCCGGTTTGGACGCTTACAAGGCTGCGATCGACGTCGATGCTGACTTGGTCATCATCGCCACACCGCCTGGTTACAAGCCACAGCAGTTCGAATATGCGGTCAACAAAGGCCGGCACATCTTCATGGAAAAGCCGGTTGCCACCGACGCAGCCGGCGTTCGCCGCGTCTTGGCAAGCGTCGAAGAATCCAAGAAGAAGGAATTGATGGTTGCAATCGGTTTGCAACGCCGTCACGAGCCTACCTACATGGAAACGATCGCACGAATCCATGACGGTGCGATCGGCGACGTGATCTCGCAACAAGTTTATTGGAACGGTGGCGGCATTTGGTACCGAAACCGTACTGCCGACCAAACGGAAATGGCATTCCAAACCAACAACTGGTACCACTTCAATTGGGTCTGCGGCGATCAAATTTGTGAACAGCACATTCACAACCTTGACGTCGGTTGCTGGGTCAAGGGAATGTACCCGGTTGAGTGCAACGGGATGGGTGGTCGAGAACAACGGATGGGCGGTGATGCGTCGAAGTCTCAGATTTTTGACCACACGTTCTGTGAGTACACGTTCCCCGACGGCACCAAGATGTTCAGCCAAGGACGTCACCTGGCCGGCGGTTGGAATCATGTTGGCGAACATGTCCAAGGCACCAAGGGCACCGCGAATCCAGGCGGCTGGATCAAGGGTGAAAAGGACTGGGAGTTCAGCGGCAAGAAGGTCAATGGTCACCAACAAGAGCAGCACGACTTGATCGAAGCTCTGATGCGTGGCGAGATTTATAATGAAGGTGAGTACGGTGCTCACTCGACATTTACGGCGATCTTGGGTCGCGAAGCCTGTTACAGCGGTAAGGTTGTTAAGTGGGATGAGTTGCTGGAAACCGGTACCGAATTGGCACCTGGCATCGACGACTTTACGATCGATAGCGAAGTTCCAGTTTCAGCTCGCCCAGATGAAAACGGTCTGTATCCGGTTCCTGTGCCGGGCAAGCACAACCCGTTTGCTTAATCTCAAATCGTAAGCACTAAAAACAGAAAGCCTCGTTAGGATCAATCCCGGCGAGGCTTTTTTTGTTTTTGGGTAAGACGTGGATCACGGATGTTTTCGCTAACTGAAAACTCTGTCGCGGCCGGCCGCTAGCGTCGTTTGGCGGGGGGATGGTCGGTGGGTAGATGGGCTTTCAAGGGCGTCTTTCGTTTGGTGGCATCTTGGCGATCAATCCTAGAGTGTCCGTCGAGAGTGTTGGTTGAAAAATTGGCTTTGGGATCTTGTCCCATTTCGTCGGTATCACGGATCGGTTCGGATGGTTCCGAGCGCACGGGTTGGCCATTGGCATCAAGGCGTGGCTTAAAGAACTTGCCAAGCGGCCCCGCCAAAAGTGCTGGCAGCATCACGAGGTCACCAATCAACGCCGCGCCTAGCATCACCAGCATCAGGGTTCCGAAACGCTGAGTCGGCGTGAAAGTTGAAAGCGCGAACACGAACAACCCGAGTCCACCGACGAACGTGGTTTGCGTCATCGCAGGTCCAACGCGTCGGTAGGTTTCGATGATCGCTTCGACTCGCGACATGCCGCGGTCTAAGTTGTCCCGGAACCATGACAGGAAGTGAATGGTGTCGTCGACGGCGACACCCATCGCAACGGAGGCGGTCATCATCGTGCCGATATCAATTTCGATGTCGAAGTGGCACATCAGTCCAAACACCGTCAACACCGGAAACACGTTCGGGATCATCGCAACGATTGCCGCCATCATTCCGTTGCCTAGATTGCGGCCTTTGAACCATCCGTACGGCGGTCGTCCGGGATTTAGCAGCATGGCCATCACGATCCAGATCAACACGAACGCCATCGCGATCGAGTCGGCAAGGCTGACCAGCAACGTTCGCTGGGCCTTGTAGACCACCGGAATAACACCGGTGTAAATCACTTGGATCGGTCCCGATCCATCGATGTCCGGAATTTGGCCGGGGCCAAGGGTGGCGAATACGTTCTTCTGTTCGATCTCTGCTGCATTGATGAAATTCTTGGCACCCGCGAAATCTTCGGCGGTAAAGCCAGCACCGCCTAGCCAAACGATGGTGTCGTATTTGGCCAGCGTCTTCGCCCAGCGATCACTCGCGAGTAATTCTTGGGCGCTTGCAGGCGTGAAGTCATACCACTTGGGCGATTTGATTTTTTCACCGCCCAGCAGTTCGCCAAGCGTGGCCACGAACGTGTTGTGCGTCAGGATTTGAGACCCGTCTTCGGTAACAAGCTCGGTGGCTTCCAGCGATTTCGGCTGGGTTGCTCCGATGATCAAGACCGGCGAACTGTTCTTGGAATCATTGCCGCTGGATTGCGCCAGCTTTCGCATCAACTCGTCGCGAGTGTCGTAGGCTCGCAGCACCGGTTCTACTGCCGTGCGAAGCGTTGAAACAAAGTCGCCATAGTCGACATCCGAAAGCGCAGCGACTCGCAAACTAATCCGCCATAGCTCGCTGCCGGCGTAATTGCCTTTCTTTTCGATCTTTAAATAGTCATTGTCGCGAAGTTCGTCGCCGGCGGCGAGCAATCGCTTTTTCATCAGGCTACGTTGGCTGCCGTAGCCATTGCCCGGTTCGGGCAGAGGCGGCAGGAGCGTGTCCGAACTGGTGGCTTGCCCGACAATGCCTCGGCCCGGTTCCCCGAGCGTTCGGTGAACCACGTGACGAATGCGCGAGACGGCTTCGACTCGTTGCAGCAGATCGAGTGGTTCGGTGGTTTGACCCGTTTTGACTGATGTCGAGGTTGGGTTTTCAGCTTGCACCGACGGCGGCATGCGAACCACCAACTCCATCGGCACGAGTTTGCCAAAGTTTTCTTCTAGCCAGGCATAGTCATGAATGATTCGCGAGTCGGGATCGAACAGCTTTAGCAATTGAACCGACGTCTTGATGTGCCGCATTCCGGCTGCGCAGCCAATTAGCAAGAACAAGCAACCGAACGCAACGATGGCGTGATGGCCTGTGATCCAGCGTCCAAAGCTAGCCCACCACTCGCTCAGTTGGCTTTCGGCAGCCAAGTCGTCGGAATCGTTCTGCTTGGCGTCCGACACCTCGGGTGCAAACGTTTGCAGTGCGGCGGGAAGGTACGAAAACAAAATCCCAATCGTCGCCATGACACCGATGGCGGCGTACAGACCAAAGTTACTGATCGGCGCCAGATTGCTGGTCACGAGCGACACCAACCCGATCGCGGTCGTTAATGACGCGAGCGTGCACGGGATGATAGCGTGGCGAAGCGCGCGACCGGCCGCTCCCTTGGCGCCGCGTGATCGGACTTCGTCGCGATAGTAATTGACGACGTGGATCGCGCCGGAAAGCCCGAGCACATAGACCAGCGAGGGCATGCTAAGCAGGATTGCGTCGACCTTGCCGCCGGTCCACCACACCATCGCCATGCTTAGCATCGCCGCACTGCCGCCAACGATGAAGATCATCACTGTGATCTTGATGCTGCGGAAACAGAAGTACGACAGCAGGATGCCGACGAGGACACTGTATCCGACTAATCGAACCAGCGTCACGCTGCCCTCTTCGTCGATCGCCATGTTGTCGACTGGTGGGCCACCCATCCGCAGTGCCGGAGCGCCGCCAACCGACTCGGGCGGCGCCCGGTTAAAAGGCGGCGGCGCCAATGATGGTGGCAACGCCGGAGTTAGCCCTGAATCGGCGGCCAACTGCAATAGTCGCCCACGCGGTTGACCCAAGACGCCTCGTCCAATTGCATAAACGAGGTTGTCTTTCGCCAAGTCTGTTAGTGTCACCAGCACGCAGGTCAGTCGGTGCGGTGGTTCGACGTCGGCTGCGTCCCAAACCGCGTACCAAGCTTTGGTTTGGTCGTCTTCGGGTGCCTGGGTCAGTTCGCCGATCGAGCCATCATGAAAACTGTCCAGATGAGCCTGCAGCGTTGCAGCGACGATCACGTCAAATTCATCGGTCAGTTCATCTCGACGTTTTTCCGGCAACGCATCGCGGAACGCTTGCGGTGTCCAGTCAAATTGCGGTGGGACGGCGGGCGCAAACAGCGTGCCGGTCAACCGCTGGGTCGCTAGCCGCTTGGCAACTTTGCTGCGGTTTTCTTTGTCGGTCAGGTCGATCGGCCACAGCGGACCGCCTTCGCTTGCCAGTTCGGCGACAATCGAATCGCCGGTCTGAACGGAATGAAATAGCGACGCCGTCAACAGCGACATGTCGCTGTAGAAAGGGTTGGCAATGCGTTGCCCCGGAGCATCCCCGGGTTCTTTGCCGAATGCGGTCACGAAGGTTCCATCAAGCTCGTATACGCCCCGCGCGCGTCGAATCGATCGTACCAGCGAGGCTGGCCCGTTCATCGATTCTTCCCATCGGTAAAGGCTGCCGTCGGGCGTGACGTAGTACCATTCGCCGGCTGGTGTGGTGAGCCATTTTTCGTTTTGGCCGCCCCAGTTCAAATGGTCGCTTCCGGCTTGCAAAAGGCCTAATTCGTTGCCGACCTTTTTGGCTCGGCGATAGGTTTCGGCCAGTTCGGCGGGGTAGTCAGCCGACGGGTCGTAATTGTCGGCTTCATGCTTCAGTTTGCTGGCAAGCAAGGTCAGTCGCTGGTCGTCAACATTGCAGCCTTCCCAAGTCGCCAAGACAAAGCTCTCGCCAGCAAAGTGGTCGGCGAACCATTCCAGTTCGGCAGTCTCGGTGAAATCGCTCGGCAACCAATCTTTGACGTTGTTTTCTTTTTCGTTCAGACTCAATCTGGCCGCGCGAAACGATGCTGGCAGACAGAAAAAGAACGCCAATAGAATCAGCAGCGCATAAGGAATCCCCAGCGGTCCACGTCGCTCTAGTAGGGAAGGCTTGTTCATAGGGGGATCTATCAAGTCGGCTTGTGATACACGTCGGCCAAGCGAATGGGGCCAGTGGTTGGGTGGACGGCGATGGTCGATTCAATTGCCGGTCGCCTAAATTACCGGTCGCTACGTCAGTGGTCTACTTCAATCGGGCTTAATCCGGTCATTGGTGACGATCCGATCGCGTCCGATGTACCAATTGTTCCGGTAGCGTTCAGTTTGAGTGTTGCGTCAGGTGCGGTGTCGGTAAAAACGATTGCTCAGGATCTGTTCCAGCAAAAAAACGATCAATGCCAGCAGCATCGCTGGGGATTGCAGCGATACCCGAGCATTTGCCGCATTGCCGGATAATTCGATTCTCTTCGGTTGGGTGGTGATCTTGTAGCCCTGTGGGCCGAAAATGGTGTCGAGGCGGGATTCGTCGATTCGCCCATCGGTGATCGCCTCGGCCGGCAAATTGGCCGAGAATCCTAGTCCTATTTCCGCTCCACGCAGCCAATACGTTCCCGCGCGGGGCGTTTCGCTGACGACGACCTGCGATGCGAGCGGCGAGACTTCGATTGGAATCGGCGAGGCTCCGCTGGGCGGAAATAGCTGTAACCGAGTTGAATCGTCTGCTGCGACTGTTGCTGACCGCGACGCATCGCTCGCCGCATTATCGGTGGTTCTCGTTTCGTGCCATCGAATCGTTGTTGGGCGGCCGACCAAGCTGGTTGCGTTCCAGTCGCTGCGGTCGGACAAATACTCGACGCACTGCCGAACCAGCAACCAGGCTGGCCACGGGTCGGACGCAAACAGATCGTTCCAGGACCGAGTCGTTTTGACCAGTGCTGGAATTGGCGTCGTCATCACCAGGACTCGGCCCTTGGATTTCGTTGCGGCCGCATCGTCAGGTTGAATCGTTCGTTCAAATAACGCCGGGTGGTCGGTATTGGAATACTGGATCAAGGTTTGATCGTTCGGCAATAAATCGACCTGCCAGTATTGTCGTATTCGAAAATCGCTCCACGGCGTGTCGGTGGCAACCACGTCGGTGACGGTGCTGGACGCCGAGGTCACTTGCATGAACGCGCCTGGATCTGGTACCCGCCAGCGACGGACCAAGTTGCCAGCGATGGCTGATGCTGTTGCGTCGTTGCCAGCGCCTGGACCGAGTGCCACTAGCACTCCGCCACCACCACGGGCATAGTCGATGATCACATTGCTGGTCAGCACGTTGGCAACCGGATCGAGCACGACGACCACGTCGTATTCGCTTAGATCAGCGGCTTCCAAATCGGGTGATCCGATCCGTTCGATTTGAAACTTGTCACTGTTCTCGCTCGCGATCACACGTCCAATCGCTTCGGCTTCGTCGACGTCATCGCTAATGATCAAGACTCGTGATGGCGGCAAGACCGACAATGAAAAGTAGCGGACGTCATCCAGCGGCATCGCATCGTCGCCAGACAAGCGAATTCGCCCGTGATGCGTGCCGATGGGCAGGCTGGGAATCGTCATTAGCAAATCGCTGGAACCACCCGGCTCAATCGTCGCGCTGGTGCGGTCGACGCTGCGCACCGCCGGATAGACAACGACGCCGTCGCGAATGACCGGCAACGACGGATCGGATTCGAACATTTCTAGGTCGACAGCAACTGATCGCGGCGTGCTTGCCGATTTCGAATCGTCGGTTCTGTTGTTGGCTTCTGTTTCGACTCCGTAAATCGAATAGCTCAAAGTCGTTGAGATCGGCGTCGGCACGCCGCTCGCAGGCGTCGCGTCGGCCAAGCGGGGAATCGACAGCGAGCGATTGGATCCTTTCATTGGCCCCAAGTCAAAGATCGACAATCCGATGGGTGAGTCTTGCCCAAGCACGTCGATCAGCCCCGATTCGGACAGCGATTCATCCCAAGTCGCGTCGGAAAGATCGGTGATCAACAGGATTTGGCGGCTCTCGAGATCGCTCGTTCGCAGCAGCCGAGCCGCCGCATCGATTCGCGACGCCAACGGTCCGACGACTTGCCGCGGTTCAACTTGTTCGATTTGTGAAATCGCACCACCGATGTCCATCGAGAACGCTGCGGGGGCCATCGATCGATCGATCACCGCGATTCGGCTGGTTGGCGGCAACCGCGACGCGATCTCTACCGCGATCCCCCGCATCCGCTCGATCCGCGGGCCTTCGGCGTCACGCCACGCGGACGTCGGCGAGTTGTCCATCACGATGGCAAAGGCAAGTGGCTCGTTCGATTCAACTGAAACCGCGGGGCCAGACGCGTACGTGTACGCACCCCAGATTCCGGCCACGACGATTGCTGCCAACGCTCCGCCGGCCAATCCCATCGACACATTTTTGGATTGGCCATTTACGATCGCGACTGATGCCATCGCTAATAACGCCACGCCCAACGCAACGACCAAGGCGATGGTTAGCCAAGTCAATGACATCGATTGGTGGATTGCCGGCCGAGCCAACGCGACCGCGAGCGCGGCGATCGCTGCGATTCGCATGGCCAGTAACCACCACCGCCTGACTTTCAACTTGCTGCGGTTGGTTTCCAGTCGCTTGGTCAGAAACGCGATCGATGGAAAAACGACCTTGCGAGGTTCACGACGCGCGATCAGGTGCAGCACGATCGGAATGATCGCGGCCAGCGTGCCGAAAACTAAGGTGGCGTTGAGGAACGTCAAGACGGATTCGCGGGAAACGGTGAATAGGCGGAAGCACGGATGGCCCGCGTCGAGCCATATTCTACCCGATGTCGGTATTTGCCGAATCGGCGGTTAAGCAAATCGCCCGAGGTCAGGTTCGTTCTGGCGACGTCCTTCTCGACAATCAAAGGATGTTAAGATGGACAGTTCACGCCTCCAAACCATTTCACCGGAGTTCTCTGATGTCACGTCCGATCAGCAAAGTGGCACCTGGGTGGTGGGACTACACGACCCTCGACGAATCGTTGCTTGCCGATGCCGCCAAGTTGACCGCCGAAGACGTGGCCCAACTTTCGCGGCCTGGGTTCTCGGTTCGCGTCATCGACACGGCCGAAGAGTTCTATCTTGCCGAGGCGCTCGAATACATAAACGCTTGGCGACGTTCAACCGCCGATCGGCCGACCGGAATTTGCGGCCCGATCGGTCCCACCGAGCAGTTGCCGTTGGTGGCTCGTTTGGTCAACGAACTTGAAATCGACATTCGCGACGCTCATTTTTGGGGCATGGATGAATGGGTCGACGAGATTGGCAAACCGGTCCCGGCGGAACACCCGCTTAGCTTTGCAAAAGCGGATATGCAAATGTGTTTCGACAAAATTCATCCTCGCCTGTGTATGCCAAAATCGCACCTGCATTTTCCGACGGGTGATTTGGACGCCTATTCAAAAAGCTTTGACCAGATTGATTGTTTGGTGATGCAGGGCGGTCAAGGCGAAGTCAAACACTGGGCGTTCAACGATCCGCCGAAACGTGAAGGCGATTTCGTCGATGCGCCTCCATCCGCCGCTGAGTATCGTGAACTTGCCGCTCGCGTCACCGACCTGCACCCGATGACGATCATTCAGAATGCAAGAACCAGTGGCGGTGGCCAGGTCGCGCTGGTGCCGACCCAGGCGGCGACGGTGGGACCTGTCGAAACGTGGAAATCAAAACGCGTTTCAATCTGGCACGGTGGTCAGCACGACAACCCGTTTGGCATCCGTTTAACGTCGCTGATGATTTCCAAAGGGATCGCCGATTCATCCGTGCCGATGTCGTTGCTGGCCGATCATGGGGATGTCCAGTTCACGTTTTTGCGATCCGGTATCGGTGTTTGCGAAACCGAGATGCATTGATCCGGCGCCCGCAATGTGGGCGGTTTGGATTTGGCTGGACCCGTTCCGCGTGATTTCGTTACGCGTGTCGTCCGGTGTAGCGAAGTGCCCGTTTGATCGCCGCCTGGGCTTCATCGGCGTCGACTTCGATCGCGACTTCCATGTTCATCGGCCACTCGGGGCGAAGTCGTTGGTCAAAGACGGTTACGCCTCGAGTCAATTCGCCCTTCGTTTCGACTCGGCCGGCCATGCCTTCCCATTGGAATAAGTCCGGTTCGACGATGCTCAATAGAGTCGTCGCGTCATAGAGCGGGATCAGTTCGCGGCCGAGTTTTTGGTGGGCCGTGCGGAACGCGAATGGCAGCAGTTTGTGCAGTAACTGGCCCGCTTTGGTCGACTTGTCGGGCAAATGTTCCAGCAGGTCGACACCAAACAAGACTTCTTCGGTCACGTCGAGCGGCACTAAACTTTTCGTGGTCGCCGATGCAAAGACTTCCTCGGCACTGCCTGGATCGAAAAACATATTTCGTTCGGCCACCGGTGTCGCGTTGCCCGGATAGCCCACCGATCCGCCGCTGATGACGACGTTATTGATCATGGGGATGACCGACGGATCGCGGCGGCACAGACGAGCCAAGTTGGTCAGCGGCCCCAGGCAGACCAGCGTCACTTCGTCGGGATATTGGTTTACCAGTTCGCAGATGATCTTCTCGCTCGGCGTCGGGTTTTGGCGGCTCGGGACGTCGAATCGACAATCCCCCAGCCCGTCCGGCCCGTTCAGGTGGCTATCGTCCGAGACCGGAGCATCCGACGGCGGCGTCGCCATCCCAATCCTAGGGTAGCGAGCGGGGTCGAGTTGGTTGACGATGGAAGTGACGTTGCGGGTGGCCTGTTCGGCGTCGACCGTGCCGGCGGTCGCCGTGATCGCCAAGACGTCCAAACGCGGGTCAAATAGGGCGATGGCGATCGCAATGGCGTCGTCAATTCCTGGGTCACAATCGATGATAATCTTGCGGTTCATTTGCAAAGTTTAGAATTATCGAGTTGTTTGAGCGACCCCGAATCTTTTTGACGCAAAAAACTAATTCGAAAAGCCTGCTGCGGTCTTTTGTCTTCCCTTCCTTTCGCCCCAGTGTTCGCCGATGCCTTCTCGTTCAATTCCTGCATTTCAGGCCGCCATCCGACAAGCCACCAGCGGTCAGGATTTGTCCATTGACCAGACCAGCGAGTTGATTGACGCGATGTTGCGGGGCGAAGCCAGTGAAGATGTCGTTGGCGAGTTGCTGTTGGCGCTGCGGGCAAAGGGGGAATCGGTTACCGAATTGGTCGGTGCCGCCCAAGCAATGCGGCGTCACATGACCAGGATTCCTCACCATCACGAGCTCCTGCTGGATACCTGCGGTACCGGCGGCAGCGGCAGCGGAACGTTCAATATCAGCACGGCGGTCGCGATCGTCGCATCGGCCTGTGGCGTAGCGGTCGCCAAGCACGGCAATCGCAAAGCAACCAGTCTGAGCGGTTCGGCGGATGTGCTGGAACAGCTAGGCGTTCGCATCGAATCCGATGCCCAAGGCGTTGCCGAGCGACTCGATTCGATCGGCATCTGTTTTTGCTTCGCCGCCAAATTGCATCCGGCGATGAAGCATGTCGTTGGTGTGCGCCGAAAGCTGGGCGTCAAAACGCTGTTCAACTTGTTGGGACCGCTTTGCAATCCCGCCGGTGCAACGCACCAATTGCTGGGCACTTCATCGACCGACGCGCAAGCGAAGGTCGCCGCTGCGATTGAACAGCTGGGAACGACACGCTCGTTCGTGATCCATGCGTCGGACGGTCAGGACGAAGTTTCCCTCGACGGAAATACGACCGCGATTGAAGTGACGCCCGCGGGACAGTCCACATTACAGTGGTCACCTGCCGATTTTGGGCTATCGCCGGCGACCGCAGCTTCGCTCTCTGCCGCTGATCCTGTCGAAAGCGCGGCAATCATCCAACACATCTTCGCTGGAAAGCCTGGTGCGCCTCGCGACACGGTGCTGGCCGGAACAGCGGCGGCGCTGTTGTTGGTCGGCAAGGTTTCAAACATCGGCCAAGGAGTCACGCAAGCGGCCGAAGCGATCGACGCCGGCTTGGCAAAAACGAAGCTAGCGGAACTTCGTGGCTAAAGGTTTAGCAATCACGGATTGTTCCCGCCCTTTGATTCCGGCCCTTTGATTGCGGCACTCTAAAAAAGTGGCGTCGCGATTCCGTTGCTATCGACTTGCCATGGCGTCCACAGGATCCATGGATCGGTAATCTTCAGGTCGCTCTTTCTTGGCGGAATCACCAGTGTTTCCAGTTCCCAATCTTCGACGCGATATTGTTTGCCAAGTGCTTCGAGTTCTTCATTGAGTTCGGCATCGAGGTCGTGCATGTCCATCGCCAGTTGCTTCAACGTTTCTTCGGCGCGGACGACATCGCTGCGTTGTTGAGCCGCTCGGCTGGCACCTCGAGCGGCCGTCGACACCTTCGACACATTCGTGCGGCTGGCCACTTTGTTGCCCAAGAACGCACCCAGGATCGAGGCGCCGACCGAGATGATCGACGACATCTTTGCCTGGTTGTATTGTTCGGATTCGCGGTCCACACGTTCTTGTGCTGATTGGATTTTCGTGTCGATCGACTTCATCTTTGCCGCGTACTTGTCACGCAGTTTTTCCGTTGCCAAATCCAGGGCTTCGCGAGCCGCCTGTTTGAAGTGGTTGCGAGCTTCCACCTCATTTGATCCAGCCGGCGCATACTCCTTGATTAGCGGGCCCTTGTACAACGTCATCGTGTGGTGACGGTACAGGTAATCTTTGAATTGCTTTTCCAACGATTTGAAGTTCGATGCGCTGAGCAGTTCCGTTGGCAGGTCGCTGAACTTGTAGTCCGATTCCGGTTCATCTGCGAAGTCCGCATCGGCGGGCAATGGCTTGCTTGCTTCCCAGAAATCATCTGGCACGCCGGCGGCGCAGGACACCATTCGTTTCTCGTCGATCCACGTGTCCACGTCGGCGCTGCTGCGGACGAAGTGCAGTGATCCTTCGGCGACCACAGCGGGGCGATAGACGATCACTGAATCCGACGCGGAAACCATGTTCGGGTTTAGAAATTGTTCCGAAACGCCTTGGGGAGCGACCGGGCGAGTTGGTTTGGCGGCTTGGCCGGCGACCGATTCGCCACTGGATGTTTTGGCCGCCGCCATCGTCGCTTTTCGGTCAGCCATTAATCGGCTGATTTGGTCCCGCGCTAGCGGGCCGGCTAGGAACGACATTGCCCAGCGAGTTTGAAAGACGCTCGGTCCGTCGTCGTGAACGTTGTTCATCAAAAACACTCGGTTGCCAAGCGACGCCAGCATTTGTTCCATCTTGTTGCGGTCGAACGGTTGACCTGATTGAACGGACGCCCCTTCGAGCCCCTCAAGCACCCGAGCTTTGTCGCGTTCGGTTTGCAGTCGGCCCAGGAACCAGGTGCCGATGTTAGACAGTCCCTTGTAGTCCAAGTCGACCGGGTTTTGCGTCGCTAGCGTGATGCCCAGCCCGAACGCGCGTGCCTGTTTCAGAAGCGTCAGCATCGGTGGTTTGGTCGGCGGGTTTTTGACCGGCGGAAAATAGCCCGCGACTTCGTCCATGTAGAACATCGCGCGCAGTGAACTGGTGCCGCTTTGCGTTCGCATCCACGCCAGCAACTCGTTCAGCAGGATCGTCACAAAGAACATCCGCTCGGTATCGCTGAGGTGAGCGATCGACAGGATTGACAGTCGCGGTTTACCTTCCGCCGTGTACAATAGTCGCTGGATCGAAAGTCGTTCGCCTTCGAGCCATGTCGAAAAGGCTGGCGACGCCAACAAGTTGTTCAGCGTCATCGCTAGTTTCGATCGATCAGTCGACGACATGAACGAATCCAGATCTAACACACCGACACGAGTGATCGGAGGCGACTGGATCAATCCGATCAAATCACCGATCGAAACGTCGCGTCCTTCTCGCCAGCAGTGATCGAAGATCGATGAAATCAAAATGTGTTCGCGAGACAAAAGCGGGTCGGCTTCGATCCCCAATAGCGTCAACAGACCGGATGCCGCACCGGTGACGCGTTCACGCATCGCATCGCTGTCGCCCAACACTTCTTTGGGCGGCGCATCAAAACTCTTCAGCACCGTCAGCGGCAAACCCGTGTTGCTGCCCGGTGTGTAGACGGCGATGTCAACCGAGTCTTTGAACCGCTGGACTCGCTCAGGCGTTTGTCCCCAGGCCGCAAGTCCCTTTTTCCACATGGCGGCAGTGTCAGTCGCCAATTCGTCCAGCGTTTTTCCTTTGCGGACGGCGTCGGATGGTTCCAGCCACGGCCGGAAATCTTCCGGCCGCATTTCAGGAAACGCAAGCAGCAGGTTCGCCAAGTCCCCTTTCGGATCGACGCAGATCGCTGGAATGCCATCGAGGGCGGCTTCTTCGAGCAACGACAAGCAAAGACCGGTCTTGCCGCTGCCCGTCATGCCGACGCACATCGCGTGAGTGCAAAGATCCTTGGCGTCGTACATCAGCAAATCGTCTTGCAATTTGCCGCCGCTGAGGTCGTAGTGTTTGCCAAGGTAGAACGAGGCAAGTTTTTCGAAGACTTCGGGTGATGGTGCAGCCATGTCAGACAGATCAGTGAAGAAGAAAAGCGAAAGTCGGCGAACTTACAGCTCGATCGTATCGAGCACGTGATACGTTGGGCCGGTCTTGTCCAAGAAGCTGCCGATCATCAGGACTTGCTCGACACCCATGGTGCCTAATTCAAACGCGTCGGCTGCTTGAACTCGCTCGACGACTTCGGCGCTCGCCTTGCGGCTGCCGCCACGGGTTCGTCCCAGCGTCAGCCGAGGAACATAGTCGCGGGGTTCTCGTTTGAACCCCAGTTCGGCCAGATCCAGTTCCAGGTTCTCGACCATTTTGACCAGCGATCCGCTGGGGTCATCGATGCCGGCGGATAATTCGCGAGCCTTGTCGGGCGACGGCAAAGCACGGGTTCCCCCAAAGTGCAAATCAAAGCTCTCGAATTCCTCGACGACACCACGGACCACGCTGCTGATCTTGGGGATATCGTTGGTCTCGATATCGCCCAGAAACTTTAGCGTTAGGTGTAAGTTGTCGGTCGGAACCCATTTGATTCCATCGCCGGATTCCTTCAAGCGATTGATCAAGTGAACCGCGCCTTTGGTGATCTCGCGGCTCAGCGGTATGGCGATAAATGAACGTGTGGTAGACATGACCGAGATGTTACACCGAAACCCTGATTCTTTTCAGCCGCCACCGTTCGTTCCGCACCCGATTTTCCGCGGCGGTCATCTGCAAACGATCACCCCCGTCGGAGGCCGGTCGCAGGAATCATTGCTGAAGTCGCTGGCGCCGACGGCAATTCCCGTGAAAGTCTCCGACGGCGACTCGATCGTGCTGCACGAAGATCTTCCCTGTGTTTCAGATGCCATTGTTTCAGATAACCGAAACTTGGCGGATCCCGAAATGGCCGGCGCCAGCGTTTTGCTAGTTCACGGTCTGACCGGATGCCACGCTGCCGACTACATGGTTCGGTTGGCCGACCGCTTTACTCGTCGCGGTTTGCGGGTTTTCCGGATGGACATGCGAGGATTTGGTGCGGCGACTGATTTGACGCGCAATCTTTCGCACGCCGGACGCAGCGACGATTGTTTGGCGGCCTTGAGGGCGATTGCGGAACGTTGCCCAAGTGGGCCAATTTTCGCCATCGGCATTTCGCTCGGCGCTGGCCAATTGCTGCGAGCGATGGGGCGAGTCGGCGCGGGTCTGGACGCCACGCCAACATGGATCGATCGATTTTCCGGTTTGGCAGCCGTTTGCCCGCCGCTGGATTTGACCCGTTGCAGCGACAACATGCAGCGACTGCGATTGCGGCCGTACAACCGATACTTCATTCGGTCGCTATTGTCGCGAATTCCGCCGGGCGTGCGAGACCGCCACGATTTCGCCGCCTGCGTGGCGGGATCGCGTCCCCGGACGCTTCGCGAACTGGATGATCGGTTCACGGCGCCGCTGAGCGGTTTTGCCAGCGCCGCCGACTACTACGATGCTTCGTCATCCTGTCATGTGGTCGGCTCGATCAGTGTGCCCACGTTGGTTTTGACCGCGGTGGACGACCCGATTGTTCCTGTTGACTGTTTTCGTGGCGATCAGCCGTGGTCCGATTCGACCCGGTTGATGGTTTTGCCCACCGGTGGTCATGTCGGTTTCATTGACCGACGCCGGCGGTCGTGGATGGACGACGTGCTTGAAAAGTGGGTCATGGGTTAGACGGATGTTTTGATGTTGCGTGTCTCCTTTACCCTCCCATTTTTTGGGAGGGTCGGACGCCGTAGCGGCCGGGGAGGGCAATGTTTGAAAACCAATGGAAACATGAGATCCGAGGAAGGCGGTTTGGCCCTCTCCGGCCGCTACCGCGTCCGACTCTCCCGAAGAGAGAGTGAACTACGAATCAAGACTTTTCTCTCGTTCATTACGGATCGAAACGCGAACCACAAACGGTTTCGCGCAACATCGAAAGGCGTATGCACACCTTGGTTCGCACGACACATTCTTTCCCCGTGCGCCGGTCTACTTTTTCATCCAAACCGGTTCGGGTTCGATGCTGTCCGCACAGGCGGACCCTTGGTCTTTGCGGCCGCTGCCTTCGAGGCGGCTGATGATTTCGACGGTCATGTCCGTCTCGCAGACGATCTGGCAACTCAATCGAACGCCAGCTTCGGTGATTTCTCGGACCTTCAAGACTTCTTTTTCGGACTCCGTCATCTTGTTCGGTTCACCTTCGACGAACTTGACTCGGCACGATGTGCAGCGAGACTGGCCTCCACATGCGTGCAGTTGATCCGTGCCAGCGTCTTCGGTCAGGGCTTTGACGAGTCGTTTTCCGGCCGGAATTTCGAAAGTTCCGACACCTTGTACCGTTAATTTTGGCATGAATGGTTTCCTGTGGATTGGGATTAAGGGCAAGATACGCCGTTTCTAATCCTAGCGAAGAATTGAAAACGACAAAGTGCCATCGAGAGAAGTCCCGGGCGGTGGTAGACTTGCGGATTGGCCTCGAGACGCTGTTGCCAAAAAGTGGGCCCGATTGGGTGAATCAGCGTCCTTGAAACGGTGAATCGCGGCCAAACATGACAATACGCAACTTGAATTCTCTCTCGCGGTGGAACTTGACGGTATGGATTTGATGTCCGACGACGCAATCAGTGCCTTCGGTCTGTTGGTGTCCGAAGCGATCGAGACTTTGGTCGACTCGCACGATGGTGGCCTTGATAAACGTGCGGCGATGCTTTCGATCGATTCGCCGACGTTTAGCAAAGAAGGCGGACAAATGGTGTTCGCATTCAAGGTCAGCGGTAATCGCCAAACGGCAGTCGCGGCGTCGATCGAAATTTCGCGTCAGGGTGCCGAGCCCGATGATGAGGACTACGATTTCTCGCCGCTTGGCACGGCACTCGATGCGATCCCGAAATGCCAGTGCGATCCGTTCGCGGCCGACAAGCGGTGCCCGCACACGTTAGCGATGGCGTGGTGGTTACAAGAACAAATGGCGCGGCGTAGTGTCGCAGAAGTCTTTGAGTTCTTGGGCGAATTGGAAGTCGACAACGAAGCGGCCGGTCGCGAATTGGTCGGCGAGTTGATGAAGATCGCTCGTGAGTCGGCAATCGTCGAAACACCGGCCGAAACAACGCGAATTCAGTGGCGGATCGGGCTGCCGCAGTCCCGATATTACTGTCCCATCTCGATCACGCCCTACGAACAACGGCCGCGGAAAAACGGCAAGGGTTGGACTAAGGGCAAAGAGACTCGCAGCTACGACTTGCTGCGCCGCGATTTCAGTAGCGACCCAATCGATGGACGAGTCGCCGCACTGGTCGCCAAACCTAGCTATTCATTCGAAGAAGACCATTTCGGCGAATTTCGCGCCCTGCAAACATTGGTCGGTCACAACAGCGTCGCCTGGGACGATGTCGATGCGGCCACCGTTACCGTGTTGCCCGCCGAGTTGACGCTAACGCTCGAGCCGGTCGAGATCGAAGAGGGCGGCGAAGACGATGAAGTCCACGAAAAGACGACCAAGTTTCGGCCAAAATTGGTTGTTTCGGGCATCAAAGTCAACACCGACGATTGCCAAATCGTGCTTGGTCATGCCAGCCCCGTCGATCCGATCGTCGTGCTGGCAGACCAGAAACACAATCGCTTGGTGATTTGCTCGCTTCGTGACCCGCGGGCCACCCGGTTGATCCAGTTTTTGTTGCGAGCCGATTTTACGGAAACACTTTTGGATGCGGCCGAAGCTGCCAAATTTTCGGTCGGATCAACGGTGGTTGATTCGCTGATCCGAGTCGATTTGCCGCCGCAATTGGCCGGTCCAATCGTTCCGGTGACGGCCGAATTGGTGATGGAATTGCGCCCCCGTCCGGGCGCTGGCGTGTGCTTGGCGCTCGCCATGCACGAACCCCGCTTTCGCGAACTGGCGATTCCTGGCAACCCGCCGGGAATCCTGTCGTGCCTGACCGAAGAAGGTCCGGTGCGATTGGAACGCGATTTGGCTGCTGAAAAACTTTCGGCCGATGCGGTGGTGGCACAGTTTGAACTCAATTCGTTGTCCAGCGATGGGAATTACCGCTGGGTCGCGACGTCGGACGAAGCGGCGCTCGATTTGTTGGCGTCGTTGTATCAGGGCGGCGAATTGACGCCGCGATTGATTTGGCCCGAAGGCGAGTCAATCCGCGTGCGCGGCGAGATCACTCCGTCGGCACTGCGAGTCCAAATCGACGACCGACGCGATTGGTTCGGTTTCTCAGGATCCGTTACCGTCGATGGTCGCGATGTTCCGCTGGCTGATTTGTTGGCGGCGGTTCGCGATAATCGCTCGCTGGTCCAAGTCGGTGACCGCGAGTTTGCCAAGATCAGTGATGCGTTTCGAAAACGACTGCAACAGCTTGGCGATACCGTCGTCGCCGAGCGTGGTGTGATGAAAGTTGCCGATGCCGCTGTGCCAATCATCCAGGAATTGATCGGGCACGATGTGCCGATCGAAGCCACGGCCCGCTGGCATGATTCGATCCGTCGTCTCGAAGCTCTTTCGGATTGGACACCTGAAAAACCGGCCGGCCTCGACGCAACGCTGCGTGATTACCAACTCGAAGGTTACCAGTGGCTTGCTCGATTGGCGTCGTGGGGCGTCGGTGGCGTGCTAGCCGACGACATGGGTTTGGGAAAAACCGTTCAAACGTTGGGCGTCTTGCTCGATCGCGGCCCGGGCGGACCAGCACTGGTCGTCGCGCCGACCAGCGTCGGTGATAACTGGGTTCGTGAAACCGAACGTTTCTCGCCTGCGCTAACCGCGCATCTGTATCGCGATAGTGACCGAGACAAGTTGATCGCCGCAGCGACTCAAAACGATCTGATCGTGGTCAGTTACCAACTGTTGCAACGCGACGCGAAACGATTTGCGACTCGCCAGTGGCACACGTTGGTGCTGGACGAAGCTCAGTTCATCAAGAACTCGCAAACCAAGACATCGCAAGCGGTCCGCATGATCGAAGCAGATTGGCGAATCGGGCTATCGGGTACTCCGCTCGAAAATCACCTGGGCGAATTGTGGAGTCTGTTCAGGACGCTCAGCCCTGGGTTGCTTGGGTCCTGGGATCGATTCCGAAACCGCTTCGCAGATCCAATCGAACGACACAAAGACGATGAACGACGCTTGTCGTTGTCGCGTTTGGTGCGTCCGTTCATTTTGCGCCGGACCAAGAACACGGTGCTAACCGAGTTGCCGCCGCGAACCGAAATCACGCTGCAAGCTGAGCTCAGCAAAGCCGAGCGGCGACTCTATGAAGACGCTCGAGTGGCCGCGCTGGCGGAACTCAGTAGCACTCGCGAAGACGGACAAGCGGGGCAACAACGCATCCGAACGCTTGCCTGGTTGACACGACTGCGCCAGTTGTCGTGTCACCCGCGATTGGTCGAAAAGTCTTGGACAAAGACGTCTGCCAAGTTGGATCTATTCACGGGCTTGGTCGACGAACTGCGCGAAGGCGACCACCGCGCGCTCGTGTTCAGCCAATTCGTCAAGCACCTGGGACTGGTCCGCGAAGCACTCGATGAACGAGGCATCACGTACCAGTATCTTGACGGTGCAACGCCAGCGAAAGAACGACAACGCCGCGTCGATGCGTTCCAAGCTGGTGAAGGTGACTTGTTCTTGATCTCGCTAAAAGCCGGTGGTACCGGTTTGAATCTGACCGCGGCCGACTATGTGATTCACTTGGATCCATGGTGGAATCCCGCTGTCGAGGATCAAGCAACCGACCGCGCCCACCGCATCGGTCAAGAGCGACCTGTCACCGTTTATCGCTTGGTCGCCGAAGGCACGATCGAAGAACAAATCTTGGAACTGCACGCCGACAAACGTGAACTGGTCGCCGGAGTCTTGGATGGCACCGACCACGCAGCCCGCATGGACACCAAGGAATTGATCGAACTGATCCGCGAAGGCGTCACAAGTTAGTTTCGCAGCGAAGATGTTCATTGAGAAATTGATGGATTTTTCTACTTCATTTTTTTCCAATCGCACCCACCTCGGTAACCAGATGGGCTACTCTATCGGGTTCCCATACACTTCCCATTTCGGAGACTCCTGATGAAAAAAGCGTCATTTGCACTTTTGCTGATCTTTGTTGCATTGCCACTGTCGATGACCACCGGTTGCACGAGCGACGAACCTGTTGTGATCGAAGCTCCGGAAATGACCCCAGATGAAGATGCCGCCTATGAAAAAGCGAGCATGTCGTCCGTCGATGACGAAAGCCAAAACTAAGAATCTCTCAACGAAATTCGATTGTGAACGACGACACCTCGCACGAAAGTGCGGGGTTTTTTTGTGTTTGTTGGCTGTACTGCTCGGATGTGGATTCACGGGCGCCGCCTAATCGCCTCAATTCGCCAAAAAAACACAGTCATATTGAGTTGCTTTTGCGTTGCATTTTTTTTGTTGTCTTTTCCGAGTTTGTGTGAAATTTTCCTTGATTATGAGATTCTCGTCCCTTACGTAACGCTAACCGTCCTTGCGCTGGCCCGAGTGCCCGTTTCTTTTGCGCAATGAGTTGCGTCAACTTGTGACAAACTCCGGTGTTTCTTTTGGTGTTTTTCTACCGGGTGAAAATATCACCCCACTTTCCTCGGAGTTTGAAATGAAGAGATTGAGTCTGCGTAGGTCAGGGTTCACGCTCGTTGAACTATTGGTCGTGATCGCAATCATTGGAGTTCTGGTGGGCCTTCTGTTGCCCGCCGTCCAAGCTGCTCGCGAAGCAGCTCGACGAATGAGTTGCAGCAACAACTTCAAGCAAATTGGCTTGGCGCTGCACAATTACCATTCCGCTTTCAAGGCGCTGCCTACGCAGTCCGGCGGAACGTACCTTCTGTCCTCGAATGGGGGACTCAACAACGACGCTGGCGATAACAACCGGTTTCGTCAAAGTTGGTTGATCGGGATTACCCCGTTCATCGAACAGCAAGCGTTGTGGGAACAGATTTCGAACCCACGAGACTATCAAGGCAGTTTTGTTTTCCAGGCGATGGGACCACGTCCTTGGGATGGTCGCTACACGCCTTGGGTGACCGAAGTTCCTGCACTTCGTTGTCCGAGTGATCCCGGTGTTGGTTTGCCCGCAATGGCACGGACCAACTATGCCGCCAACATTGGTGATTCAACCGACTGGGTGAACTGGGGATATTGGCGATGGGAAAGCAATACCTGGAACCAAGGTCACATCACCCAAGCCAATGCTTCCAACCGTGGTTTCTTTTACAACCGCAAGCAAATGAAGTTCCGCGACATCCTGGATGGATTGTCAAATACGATCGCGTGCGGCGAAATCGCGACGGATCTAGGCGATGGCGACAAGCGGACTCAGCCCTACTTCGGCATTGGTTGGGGCACAATCCACGCCAATCCGAGCGCTTGTGCTGACGATGCCACTCCGTTGGTTGACCCACTGCGTCCGACGTTTTGGAACAACCCGCCTGTGACTGGCACCAGTAATCCAGGTGGTGTAAGCACAGGCTGGCGTCGTGGTTTCCGTTGGTCCGATTCGGTGCCAACGTACACCAGCATCACAACGATGTTGCCGCCGAACCGTGAAGTCTGCATCGGTGGTGGGGGTGACTTTGACACCGGCGTTCTGCCACCAAGTAGCCGCCACCAAGGTGGTTGCCACGTGTTGATGGGTGACGGAGCGATCAAGTTCATCACCGACTCAATCGAAGCAGGTAATTCTCGTCAGGCTGTTGTGAAAACGGGTACACCGGGTACACCACCTGGTTCGAAGAGCCCTTACGGTTTGTGGGGGGCGCTTGGAACACGTGCTAGCAAAGAAACGATCAGCGAAGAGTTCTAGTCTTTAAGGCGTTCTTTGTAACTAAATCGCCTCGCCGTCCCTTGATTGGGGCGGCGAGGTTTTTTTTGCCCAGCGAAGCTGGCAAACCCCGTCGGAGCTTGTCACCGGCCAAACCCCGTTCATGGGGAATTGAATCCGTTTCGCAAAGGTTCCGCAGGTGACCGCACGACGCCTCGCACGAAAGTGCGGGGTTTTTTTGTGTATTTCGCGTGCTTCCTTAGCTCGAACTAGGGTGCACGTGAACACCCCGCAAGTTTCAATGCGTAAGATTAAACACAGCTGAATTGAGTTTTTTAGGTGTTGTAATTTATAAGTTTGTGTACTTTTGCCTTGATTTAGCGTTCGCCATCCCTTAGGCTGGCTTTTCTTCCTTATGAGGGTCTTACGGCCCGTTTTGTAGGTGTAGAGGAAGACGTTAAGTTTCGGCGTTTTCCGATGTTTTTCTGTAAGGGTGAAGATAGCGCCCTCTTTTCTAGGAGTTTGAAATGAAGAGACTGAGACAGAGTAAGCCAGGGTTCACACTCGTTGAACTACTGGTCGTGATCGCAATCATTGGAGTTCTGGTGGGCCTATTGTTGCCCGCTGTTCAAGCTGCTCGCGAAGCAGCACGACGAATGAGTTGCAGCAACAACTTCAAGCAAATCGGCTTGGCGCTGCACAACTACCATTCCGCTTTCAAAGCGCTGCCCAAGCAGTCCGGCGGAACGTATCTTCTGTCCTCGAATGGGGGACTCAACAACGACGCTGGCGATAACAACCGGTTTCGTCAAAGTTGGTTGATCGGGATTACCCCGTTCATCGAACAGCAAGCCTTGTGGGAACAGATTTCGAACCCACGAGACTATCAAGGCAGTTTTGTTTTCCAGGCGATGGGACCACGCCCTTGGGATGGTCGCTACACGCCTTGGGTGACCGAAGTTCCTGCACTTCGTTGTCCGAGTGATCCCGGTGTTGGTTTGCCCGCAATGGCACGTACCAACTATGCTGCCAACATTGGTGACTCATCGGACTGGGTGAACTGGGGTTATTGGCGTTGGCAGAACAACACCTGGAACCAAGGCCATATCGCCGCCGCCAATGCAGCCAATCGTGGTTTCTTTTACAACCGCAAGCAAACCAAGTTCCGCGACATTCTTGATGGACTATCAAACACGATCGCATGCGGTGAAATCGCAACGGATCTCGGCGATGGCGACAAGCGAACTCAGCCGTACTACGGCATTGGTTGGGGCACGATCCATGCCAATCCGAGCGCTTGTGCTGACGACACGACTCCGTTGATTGATCCACTGCGTCCGCAGTTTTGGAACAACCCGCCTGTGACCGCCACCAGCAATCCAGGTGGTCGCAGCAATGGTTGGCGTCGTGGTTTCCGTTGGTCCGATTCGGTGCCAACGTACACCAGCATCACAACGATGTTGCCGCCAAACCGCGAGGTCTGCATCGGTGGCGGTGGTGACTTTGACACCGGCGTTCTTCCACCAAGTAGCCGTCACCAAGGCGGTTGTCACGTGCTAATGGGTGACGGAGCTATCAAGTTCATCACCGATTCGATCGAAGCTGGTAACCTGCGTCAGGCCGTTGTGAAAACGGGGTCACCGGGAACACCACCTGGATCGAAGAGCCCTTACGGTTTGTGGGGTGCGCTCGGTACGCGTGCGAGCAGTGAAACGATCAGCGAAGAGTTCTAGTCTCAGAGTTCTATTCTCTAGGACACTCTTTTGCGACTAAATCGCCTCGCCGTCTCTTAATTGGGGCGGCGAGGTTTTTTTATGGCCGTTGATGATCGGAGACGAAATCGAGTCGCGTGTTCCGGTCGTGTTCCACGATGAAAAATGCGGTCAAATGATGGTCTGTGTTGATTCCACTCGTCGTTGGTCTTTTCTATCCTTGAGCTTTTGACATTGTCTATTTTCTGTCGTCGTCAGGTTGTCTCGCTTCTCGTCGCACTGCTAGTTTCCGTCATGGTGACCGGCTGTTCTCGCGAAGTTGAAACAGCGGTTGTTGAGATCAGCAACAGTGAACTGCCCGAGTCGCCGCTCGAGGAAGCGTCCATAGCACTCCAAACAAATCAGTTGGATCGTGCCGAGTCGATTCTGCAGGCTCAATTGATTCGGCAGCCCGATGATTTGTCTGCCGGGGTCTTGATGTCGCATCTGTTGGTGCGTCGCCAGCAGTTCTCGGCTGCGATCGAGCTATTGGATCGCTTGGCGGCGACGAACCCTGATCAAAGTGACGCTTGCGAAGCCGAGGCAGCGGAGGTCGCCGTTTTAGCCGGTGATTCGAAAGACGCAATCAATCGCTTCAAGGCGATCGTCCGGCGGAAGCCAGGGTTTGTTTCGGCGCGGCGGCGTCTTGCCGAGATCTTCAATTCACAGGGGTTTCGGTTCGATGCCAACGAGGTGATGCGTGGTGTCGCCGCAGAACAACCGCTGAGCATGCGCGACTTGATTTCGCTGATCAATCCGATGCGTCCGTTTTCTACTTTTACTGAAAAACCAGACATCGATAATGCCGACCATCTGAGTCGTTACGGAGTCTTAGGTGTGGTCAGCGCGCTGCGCTCCCGCAGCGATTTCGGCGAAGCGATTGAGTGCTTGTCGGAAAGTGAACTGTTGGCGTCTGGCGATCCAGCGGCGACGGCCATGATGGGGTTGCTGTGGGCCGAAACGAACCAGTTCGATTCGCTGCGCCGCTGGGCCAGCGGAACTTCAATCAGGTCCGACGAACTTCGTCGCTATCCCGCTTACTGGTTGGCAATGGGAGCACTGGCGATGCACGATCGAGATGACTCCGCAGCGGCTTGTTTCGTCGAAGCATGTCGGCGTGAACCAGGCTGTGTCGAGGCATGGACTGGTTTGATCGCGGCTCTTCAGCTGAAAGGCAATCAGTCCGCGGCCGATAAGGCTCGCAAGACATCCAGGTTGGTTGAAGAGTCGGCGTGGTTGTCGCAGCACTTAGCGACCGATCAAGCAGGCAACGTGGAAATGCTGCAGCGGCTTGTCGAGGTGCTCAATGAACTGGGGCGATGGGTCGAGTCGGTCGCATGGCAAGAAATGTGGGTCGCGAATTCTGCGCCCGGTTCGATTCAGTTGAAGACGTTGTCCGAATACAAACAAAAACTTCTTCAGCAATATCCGAGTGGACGAAACGACTCTGCGGTCATCGGCGGATTGGTTCCACAGGACTTTGGTTCGGCGGAACCCTGGTTCGTCAAAGTTGCATCGTGGGATCGCAAAGAACTGGATTCACTGCAAGGCTCGGCGTCGGATCATGAATCGTCAGCGCCGTCCGGATTTGAGCATCCCGTATTCGTTGGCGTAGCCCAGTCGTTAGGGCTCGATTTTCTTCACCGCAATGCCACGGTGCCGGTGCAACGCGAGTTTCGGTTGTTTCAGCCGCTTGGCGGAGGTGTGGCCTGTTTGGACTTTGACTTGGACGGGCAAGTGGACTTTTACTTTTGCCAGGCCGCAACTGATCCGCCTGGTGGGGTCAGTCAGCACTCGAATCGAATCTTTCGACAAGTCGATGGTCGTTTTCTCGATCAAACAATTGCATCGGAGACAACCGACAACCACTACTCAATGGGCGTGACCGCGGGCGATGTCAACCAGGACGGGTTTGCTGATTTGGTGGTTGGAAATATCGGGGTCAATGTGTGTCTGGTCAATCAAGGCGATGGGACGTTTCGACCTGTTCCGGTGCAAGACGACACTTGGCAGCATCCCATGTTGTCGATGTCCGTCGCGATCGCTGATTTGACAGGCGATGGTTTGCCTGAAATTGCGGAAGTCAATTACGTCGACGATCCACGTGTCTTTGATCCGATCCAGCGTGATGCGCAAGGCAAGGCAATGAGGCTGCCAGGACCACTTCATTTTGATCCCGCGCCTCAGCGTGTCTTTGTCTCGCAGGGCAACGGCCAATACCGTGGGCATTCGATGCCGTCCGATGAAAATGCCCAGCTGAGCACTGGGATGGGCGTGTTGGTTGCGGATCTTGATTCGGATGGACGAAACGAGCTGTTCATCGGTTGCGACCAGAAAGCGAACCAGGTTTGGAAGTTCGATTCCTCGGCACCCGACGATCGGGCGGCATGGTCGGATGCGGCCGTCGCGATGGGTTTGGCTTACGGTCCCGGTGGGAAGCCCAAGGCATGCATGGGAATCGCGGCCGCGGATTTCGATCACAACGGACGTCTCGATTTGCACATCACAAACTTTTACGACGAATGGTCCAACCAGTACATGCAAAATGCGTCAGGCGTATTCGTCGATGCGGCTGTTGCGATGGGAATCGACGACGTTTCGGCTAGGATGCTTGGATTCGGAGTCCAGGCATTCGATTTCGACAACAACAGCACTTGGGATCTCGCGATCGGAAACGGACATATCGAAGATTTCCGGAACAAGCGTCAGAAATTCAAGATGCGGACACAGGTCTTGACGATGGTCAATCAGAAGTACGTCGCGATTGTCCCCAAGGGTGACGACGACTACTGGAATACCGACCGTCTTGGACGAGCCGTTGCGAAGTGCGATTGGAATCGAGATGGACGAACCGACTTGGTCACCACCGAGGTCAACGGACCGGCCGAGTTGTTGGAAAATCGTACGACAACTCAAAACCACTTTTTGCAAATCGAGTTGGTCGGAACACACGCCGAACGCGATGCGATTGGCGCGATCGTCACCGTCGTTGCGGGCGATCGGACTTGGACGCAATTTTGCCAAGCCGGAGACGGTTATCTGTGCAAGAATGAGCCGCTGATGAGCTTTGGGGTCGGATCAATCAACCGACTCGATCGGATTGATGTTTCGTGGCCCAGCGGAAAAAGTCAGACATTCCCTGATCCGCCCGTCGACACACGCGTCCTCTTGATCGAGGGCAGTGGCCAAATCTGGAATCACGAGTCCAGTGCTGCCAGACAACCCAAAATTCAAGATCAATAGAAATAGGGTTCGAAGGAATTGGGGTTCCGGCTGAACGCACAGTGTTTTCTAGTGTCAGTCGTGATGAGGGTGCACTGCTGGTTCCCGTTTGCCCAATTCCGGCGGATCTCACCTACACATCCCGAAGCGGTGATTGGGCTGTGGAATAGGTCCTCTTTAAGCCGTCAACGAGCACTGTTTTCCGACCGTGCCATGAACCTAGTTTCGCTTTTCCAAGAACTTACCCTTCCGTCGTGATGCAACGGCTGGCTCGGCGCCTTCTGGATGTGTACGCGATCGCGCCCGTCGCAATGGTCATCAAAGCAAGGCAAGATGGTTCGGGGACTGCCACAACATCGATGTGGCCAAAGTTCCCTCCGGTCGGGACAAAGGCCCCCAATGCATCTTTGACGGAACCCGACACACTAATGAAGTAGCTCAGCTCCTCGCCATCGGGATTGTTGTGGCTTAATTCAAGCTGCGCAAGTAATCGGCTTTCGCCGCTATTGAGCGTGATATTCATTTCATCGGCGGTTGAGTCGACAAAGAACAAACGATCGATTCCGTATCCATTTTCATTCGATTCGGTGATCGGAGATCCGGTCCCCGTCGCATCACTGTTCAAATAGAACACATACGATGGATCATTCGCGAACGATTCAGAATCCGTCATTGCGAAACCCGCTTCGACATAGGGGTTGGCCGGGAATTCGGGACCGATATAGAACTCAACGTCAATCGATTGAAACGAGACAGAGCCAACGTCAGAACTAACAAACACGTCGATGGTGGCGTTGCCCGCCGGCGCAATCGTCGTCGATCCAATGCTGAAAACCAGGGCGGCGTTGGCGGCGGGGCCAACGGCGGCAACCGACAATAGCAATAAGAGGAATCGAAAAAACATTGCGGAGCTCCGAAAGGACTCGTGATTGCGAGAGGCCTATCGTAGTGACAACCGCTACCCGGTTCAAGAAAAGGTGACTCTCTGCAGTTCGTTCCGACGCACTCGCCCGATAGCTGAACGTGGGTATTGGATCCCGTTCCTCGTTCACGCCGCCGCCTCCGATTAGGTGAGACGCAAACACTGCGATCTAAGAATCGGTGTGAGTTTTCCTGTGAACGGGGTGGCATCGTTGCGGGGGGCACTATCCGATGACGCTTCACTGACACGATTGTTTCGTCGCAGCGCCACGACCAACACATCGATGGTGCTCGGCTAGCGGGGCCTTACTGTTGGCTAAGTCCAAGGTGTGATTGGTCTGGGCATGCACAAACATTGCTGCCGGGGTTGGACACTGCGGTGCCCGTGGCGATGAAGCAATATGCGATGGCAATCCACGAGTCGTTTTGCTGGCGTCGGACCCTACCTTCGAAACGGCGACCCGAATAAGCAAACCTCGCCAGCCTGATGATGGAGGTTCCCGTGGTGTTTCCATTCAGGGTATATCTGGCGTTATCTGTGGAACCACCGGGGCAGTTTCACCCCGTGAATCACGGGAATACCTCGTAAAAGACGGGGTGGGAAACTACTATCTAATAGGGCTGGAAGGACTTGAACCTTCGGCCAAACGATTATGAGTCGTGTGCTCTAACCAACTGAGCTACAGCCCCCTAGGATGTGGCATTTTAGACGGAAGTCGGCTGCTTTCCCACTCCCTTGAATCCAGTCGCATCGGTCGGATCCGCACTTGTTGCTGATCGGTGGGGGGCGAGGTGTGGGCGGAATAGTGGAGTTGGTGGTTGACCGCTGCGGATGCTCGGATTTCTTAACCTACGATCGGTTTGATTTTGAATATTCTGTTGACCAATGACGACGGTATCGACGCAGAAGGTCTGGCTGCGCTCTACAAATCGGTGACTGCTGTATTGCCGAATACGGCAACGGTTTCGGTGGTCGCGCCCGATCGTGGCCGCAGTGAATGCGGGCATAGTGTCACCACGGGGCGCCCGCTGGTCATTCGCCAGCATCAACCGGGTTGGTACTCGGTCGATGGAACGCCAGTTGATTGCGTTCGTGCAGCCATTTCGACGTTGGTACCTAAAGTTGATGCGGTTATCTCTGGCATCAACGCAGGTGCGAACTTGGGAATCGATCTTCTGATCAGTGGAACCTTCGCCGCGGCACGCGAAGCGGCCCTGCAGCGGATTCCGGCGCTGGCAGCATCGCACTATCGACATCCGGATGTTCCGAAAACATGGGATCACGCACCCGACTGGCTGGGCGAGACACTTGCCGAATTCTTCCACTCCGTTTGCGAGGATGCGTTCAAAGATGACGCCCTACTTTGGAATGTAAACCTTCCCGCCGTTGATCCACGGGGGACAAAGCCCAGTCGAATTGAATGCGGAGTCGATTCACATCCGATGGTTCGAACTGGGCAATTGTCACCGAGTGAACGGGAGTTGACGCAAAAGCTGGCGATGACGTCAGAATTTCATGGACGCCCGCGGAACGCCGGTTCTGACGTTGACCGATGCTTTGCCGGTCAGATCACGCTGTCGCGGATGAAGCCTCAGGTGGCTTAGTCAAGGCTGCGAGCTCTTCGAACCTGTGACGAGAGTTCAGTGATGAGGCTTGCTTGCAACGGCAACGTTCGCGTCGTCCATGGACATCGCAACCGGTGCCGAACCTGGCGCGGCGACATCGTGGCGTTCCAGTTCACCGCGAACGATTCGAACTTCGCGAGGAGCTTCGATGCCAATCGCAACTCGATTGCCCGACAATCGGTTGATTGTCAAAACAATGTTGTCGCCAATTAGTAGTTGTTCACCTTCTTTGCGGCTGAGTACCAACATGATTTACTTCCCTGAAAACGATTTGTGATGTGATTTTCCTAACGATTGGTACAAACGTTGTGCCAATCTGTGGTCACCAGAGCTTTCGCAACGAACTTTTTTGGTTTCTTGAGCAAAAATCAGCGTTTGAGCAGATTTTTGGTCACTTTTTTTCAACGTCGCTAATTGCTGTCATTTTTTTGGTGATCCCCCGCAATGGCTCTTTAACCACCACTGGAGCGCGATTTGAACCAGTCGTCTCGATTTGAGATCGACTGGG
Organism: Rubripirellula reticaptiva; assembly: GCF_007860175.1. Lineage (NCBI taxonomy): Bacteria > Pseudomonadati > Planctomycetota > Planctomycetia > Pirellulales > Pirellulaceae > Rubripirellula > Rubripirellula reticaptiva. The sequence continues at coordinate 1,543,539 of NZ_SJPX01000001.1, forward strand.
TTCCTCCTCGCGACAAAAGAACTATCGCATCGACCGGTGACACGTCTGGTCACGGCCGCAAAATTGCTTTCGATCTTGTCTGGCACTCTGCCTCTGAGGTTTACCTCAGGTGCTCGGTGAGCTTTGCCGGGTTGGGGGCGGTGACCACGCCTCGCTCGGTAATGATGGCCGTGATCAGTTCGGCCGGCGTGACATCAAACGCCGGGTTCATGACGTTTGCCGCGTCGGGGACCACGCAGGTTCCATGCGGGTTGCTGACTTCGGTCCGGGACCGCTGTTCGATTGGAATCAGGTCGCCGGTCGGCAAAGCCATGTCAAAGGTGCTTGACGGGGCCGCAACGTAGAACGGCACGTTATGGTATCTGGCCAGCACTGCCAGCGGATACGTGCCGATTTTGTTTGCTGCGTCACCATTGGCAGCGATGCGATCGGCGCCGACGATGACAGCATCGATCTTGCCGGATTTCAACAGGCTGCCGGCCATCGAATCGGTCAACACGGTGACCGGCACGCCGGCCTGGCTCAGTTCCCAAGCGGTCAATCTTGCACCCTGTAGCAGCGGCCGGGTTTCATCGGCGAAAACTTCGATCGGGTGGCCGGCTTGGTGCAGGTGATAGATCGGCGCCAGCGCGGTTCCCCACATCGAGGTCGCTAATCCGCCGGCGTTGCAATGCGTCAGCACGGCCCGACAGTCGCCCAGCAGGCTCGCTCCGTGACGTCCGATGTCTCGACACATTTGGCGATCTTGGTCGTGGATCGTGATCGCCTCACTAAGCAGTAACTCGGCAAGATCGTCGTCCGCGGTGGTTCGCTGGATCACATCCTTCATGCGATCGAGCGCCCAAAACAAGTTCACCGCCGTTGGGCGACTGGTGGCCAGTCGCTCGATCGCGGCGAGATAGCCTTCGTGATTGGCCGGGCTCGCTAAACAAACGCCATAGGCGGCCGCGATTCCGATGGCCGGAGCTCCGCGGACAACGAGGCGACTGATCGCGTCGTGCGTCTGTTCCACGTTTTCACATACCAGCGTTACCAACTCGCCAGGCAATCGTGTTTGATCGATCAGCACCAATTTCCCATCGGTAAAGGCGAGAGTCTCGGGAGTCGTGTTGGCGTTCATGGAGGCACTTCCAAGCCATAAAGACGAGTTAAGAATCAGTTCAACGGTCTTCACCAAGACGATGCGAAGCCGAAGGACTAAACTAACCGCTGACATTCATCCTGCCGAGACAGCCATGACGCCTTCTTCACATTCACGCTATCGAACCAAACGCCGCCGTTTCGAGTCTTTGGAAACTCGTCGACTGTTGACCACCGTGTTGACGACATGGGGTTCGGGGATCTCTGCCGAGGGCGAATCGACAGCGAATGCCCAGCCTAGCTTTGTGATTGCCAATCCGGTGACAGTGGATGAAGACCTGCCGTTGCAGACGATTGCAGATTTTGCGACCGACTTCGATCCAGGACCGGGCGAGGGAGATGAGTCAACGGCGTCACAAGTGATCCACGATGAAGGCGCAGGTGGTACCGTCAATCCGATGTCGGCCGACAACACCACGCCAACCAATCTGGGAACGCTCGCGATCGGTTCCAACATTGTTCGCGGAACGGTCGAGTCGGCAAAGTCGGTTGGCAACGTTGATGTGTTCACGTTTCAAATCGAACCTGGTTTCCAGCTCGATGGGTTATTCGTGCTGGAGTATTCGTACGACGAACCGCCTGCGAATTCGAACGAGCGGAATGCTTTCTTGGCAATCAATGATACCGATTCGTTTCCCTACGACGCATTCGATTTGGATTTCAACATCAATCCATTCTTGGATGAAACAGCGTTCATTGGCGGAACGGTGTTCGGTCTGGATGATTTACCCGACGTCGGCGGTGCCAGCATTCTGCGCCGAGCGGGCGTCGTGACTGGCAGTCGTTTCACGCCTCCGTTGGCCGCCGGAACCTACACGTTCTATATCCAGCAGACTGGCCCGCTGAATCACTACGCACTCGACCTTCGTGTTACCGAAATCACGAAGCAATCGGTATTGGCCTATCACGTGACCAATGTCAGTGATCCGTCGCTGTTTACGACCCAGCCAACAATCGACGTTGACGGAACGCTGCGCTTTCGATCGGCAGCCAATGCAAACGGTGTTGCGACGTTTGATGTCTCGGTCCAGGACAACGGTGGCACCGAAAATGGTGGCGACGACACATCAATGATTAGCGTTGGCACGATCACCATCAACGCGGTCAATGATCCACCGACGTTCAACGCCGTGAATCCGCCATCAGTTTTGCAAAATGCAGGGCCGCAAACCGTAGCGAATTTCGCGACCGACTTTGTGCCCGGTCCCGATAACGAATCGGATCAGACCATTGTTCGCTATTCGATTTCAAACTTTGACGACCCAACGTTTTTCGATGCTGATCCGGCAATCGATGCCAGTGGTACGCTGACATACGCCGCTCGTACTGATCTGGTCGGCAGCGTGTCGTTTGATGTGACGGTGACTGATTCCGGGGGCGGTAACGACACGTCGGCGCCAAAACGCATCACAATCACCGTCGATTCACCGCCGATCCTGTACGATCGGGGTGACGCACCGGAGACGTATCCTGTCATGATTACCGATGACGGCGCGCGCCACGAGATCGGCGACTTGTTCCTAGGTGCAGGTGTTTCGGCGGATGCCGACGGTCAACCCAGCCAGGCAGCCGACACAGACGATTTAGATGATGGAATTCGCTTTATCACGGATATTGTTGCGTTTGGCGACGGCACCTACACCGGCGGGGTGCTGGTGACGGCGTCGGCCGCTGGCGTCCTGGATGCTTGGATCGACTTCAATCGCGATGGTGACTGGGATGACCTGGGCGAAAAATTTGCCACGTCAGTCAGCGTTCTCGCTGGATCAACGACAGTCCCCGTTCCCGTGCCGTCGATTGCCGAAGTCGGTGAAACTTTTGCTCGGTTCCGGCTCAGCAGCGCTGGCGGTTTGGCAGTGACCGGATCCGCGACGGATGGCGAGGTCGAAGATTACCGGATCACTATTTTGGATGGTGCCTCGGCACCCGAAATCCACGTGAATCTGAACGCCTCGGACGACGTGGTCCAAGTCCGTGATGGTGTGGTTGTGGTGGAGTCGGGTTCGGCGACGATCTTGTCGTCGCTAGTCGCATCGGTTGGCTCCGTTGTTATCAATGACATCGACGGTAACGCAGTGCTTTTGGTCGACGCTCAAGCACCGGTCGTGATTTCATCGACGAGTCCGTCGGCTGTGAAGATGGGGGCGGGGCAGCAAATCGATGGTCGGTTCGTGCGAACAATCGTAGACAAAAATGGCACGTCGCTTGTGTCTGTCGAAACGCAACAGCCATGGCAAAACCTGGTTCTTGTCAGTGACGTCAACAACAGCGGTGACGTCTCGGCCAGTGACGCACTGCGGATCATCAACGAACTTGGACGGCGTGAGTTTTCAGATGGCGTGACCCAAGATCTGGATGATCCAAGCACCGTATTGGTTTGGCCGGATACCTATTTCGATCAGAACGGTGACGGACGAGTGACGGCGCTCGATGCCCTGCGCGTGATCAATGAACTTGCCCGTATCCGGATCAGTTCCGAGCCTGAGATTCTGTGGATCGATCACCTGATGGCAACGTCGAACTGGGCGTTTGATGATGACCTGGGCGACGACGATGTCGTTTTAAGCAGCATCTTTTAAACTTCTCGCCGCTGCCACAGGGGCAGTTGTCGTTGCGACCAATTCTTCGTTTTCGTTGGCCAATGGGATGGCTGACGTTGGCGAGTAACTTTTTCGGATCTTGGCGATAGATCTTTTCGAGCATTTCGTACAGATGCGGATCTTTTTTTGCCAACATCGCAGGCGTGTCAAAGAAGTACTCGGACAAGACCGCCAAGTACTCGGCCTCGTTCGTGTAAGCATAGTCATCGATGTGTTCGTCGTGACCAGGTTGACGACGCAGTTCTTCGGCGACCCATCGAATCCACGGCACGGTGACATCGGTGGCAGCGACGTCGACCGCAGCATCCCCAGTACTAGTCGCAATCACGCCGTCGATCGATCCGTCTTGTTTGTCGACGAGGTGCGAGAACTCATGGATACCGACGTTGCGTTTGTCCGTTTGGTTGGTGAAGCCGGCGATCAAATCCGGTTTCGAAAGGATCATCACTCCGCTCAGATGATAGGCGCCAATCATTCCCAAAGTGCGCCGGTCGCTGCCGGCATCGGTTTTGTATCCTTCGCCGTAGGCATTGGGGTAAATCAAGACTTCGCCAAGCCCCGAGTATTCCCAATCATCGAATCCAAAGATCGGGATCACCGCGCTGGCAGCCACCAATGCGACGGTCCGTTCATCAACGTCGGTTCGTATGCCCGTGATCGCGACTTCGTCGACGAAGACTTGCATCAGTTTGCGAAAACGGTCTCGTTGGTCGGTGTCGAGCGCGACAAAATAAGCCACGTCCGCTAACAACGTTTGTTCCCACGCCACTGGAAACGGAGCATTCATAACCTCCAAACGTCGCTTCGTTTTGTGACGTGACCACCCAAAAACAAGGGGTGCTCCCAACGCCGCCAACAACCACCAAGGCGACGCGAACGCAAGCGTGATGCCGATTGACGTCACGGCGATGGCAAGCCCAAGCGAAACGTTGAAGTTGTGGCGATTCGATTGTGGCGTTACGAGCATTTTGATGTGGTAGGCGTTTCAAACGGCGGCAAATCGGTGCGCAGCTTACCGTGCTGAAAGCGGGGCGCGGAAGCGGTGTTTGCCCTGTTTCGCCGCCTTATGAGTCTCACGAGTGTCTTGCTCGACGCCCGGGTCGGCTTGCGATTTCAACCAACGATCAAGCTCGCTAGAAAGTTCATCGTGAATCTCAGCCGTGCCTGCCGAGTCTGTCGCCAGTAAGTCTTGCATCTCGTAAGGATCGGATGCGGTGTGGTAAAGCGTCTCGGCGGGACGTCGCTGGTAACGTTCGACCAGCCGATAGGTTTCATCGGATGCTGCCGAGTCCCAGACCCAGGTCTGCCAATACGTTCGCGAAACTTGAGTGCTGTTTTGGTGGGCCATGACGTGTTTTTCGATGTACAGATCGTCGGGACTAAGGTTGCGGATGTATCGGTACTTGCCGTTGCTGACTGTGCGAACCGGATACGGTGGCCCTTCGGGCACGTTGTTGTGAACGCCGTAGACATATTTGCGATGGGTATCTGAGTCGCCTTTTAACACTGATGCGAAACTAGTTCCATCAAACGCGGTGTCGTCTACCTTTCCGCCGACTGCATCGATGATCGTTGGCAAAACGTCGGCGTATTGAACAAGCGCATCAGTGCGAGCGCCAGCCTCAATCACGCCCGGCCATCGTGCGACCAGTGCCGTGTGGACTCCGGTGTCCCAGTTTGTCCATTTGTTACCTGGGAACTGCGAGCCCTGTTCGGACGTGAACAAAACCAGCGTATCGTCGGTGTGCCCTGTCTCGCTGAGCATCGCAAGGATTTCGCCAACTTGTCCGTCCATGTAAGTGATCTCGGCGAGGTAACGCGAGAAAGCTTCGCGTGTGATTTTGGTGTCGGCAATGTTGGGCGGCAGGACGACGTTCTTGGGCGGATAGGCTGACGCGTCACCCATCACCCACGGCACGTGGGGATCGACCAATGCGATGACCAAGCAAAATGGTTCTTTCTCCGAGCCGGAATCCGATTCACGCGTGACAAACGAGCGAACGCCCGATAGGTCATGAGTCTGCGTCGGTTCGCGAACACACGACTTGTCAAAGCCCGGTACGTTTTCGAACGGAAACGCTTTTTGAGGCAGCACGTGAACCTTGCCTGCAATTCCGACGCGATAACCAAGTTTTCCCATGTGTTGCGGCATGCTGATCGTTTCGGGCAGGCTGGACGAATGGTTCCATGCACAACCGTTTCGCATCGGATACTGGCCCGTGTAGAGTTCAGCTCGACAGGGTTGGCACATCGCTTCGGCAAGGTAGGCGTGATTGAAAACCAGTCCCTCGGCTGCCAGCTTGTCCAAGTTGGGCGTGTTGGCGTTCAAACCGCCGTACAACGGCAAATCGTTGTACGTGCAATCGTCGGCCATGATGACCAAAACGTTCGGGCGATCGGCCGCATTCATCGGGCCGATCATCAGCAGATAGGCAACCGCGGCAAACGTAATTCGTAGCATGGGAGGGAGAATCCACAATCAGGGGAAGGAAACAAGGTGGCGGGGAGGCAATCAAGCAGCATTCTAGCTGAAACTTTCGCGTGAACCCGGCCTTGTGGCGGTGATTGGATGACGACGCGATTGCGAAGTTTCGCGAGGGAAAAATACTTGACCATGCTATAACTGTACCGCCGGTCTCTGGCTGTTTCGAATTTCCTGTCGTTTCCCAAATCGGCTCTGCCGCTGTCATAATGCCGACGATGCACACACCACTGATTCCTGCCGATCCCGCTTACGTCCGAAAAGCCCCTGAACTACTGGCTCCGGCCGGCGACTGGCAGTGTGTGAAGGCCGCGATTGAAAACGGCGCCGATGCGATCTATTTCGGGCTCGACTGCGGATTCAACGCCCGTTACCGAGCACAGAACTTCGGAATCTCGGATCTGCCGGAACTCAGCAAGACGCTTCGCGGACGCGGAGTCAAAGGCTACGTGACACTGAACACTCTCGTGTTTCCGTCGGAGATGTTGGCGCTGGCGAAAGTGGTCGAGAGCATCGCATTGGCCGGCATTGATGCGGTCCTGGTCCAGGATTTTGGTGTCGCACGTTTGGTTCGCCAAATCTGTCCCGAGCTCGAAATTCACGCTTCGACTCAGATGAGTTTGACCAGTGCCGAAACGATCGCGGTCGCGGCAGATCTTGGACTGTCCCGAGTTGTCGTAGCGCGTGAGTTGTCGATCGAAGAAATTCGCAAGATCACATCTGCGACGGAAATGCCGATCGAAATTTTCATTCACGGTGCGCTGTGCGTTGCCTATTCAGGACAGTGTTTGACCAGCGAGTCTTTGGGCGGCCGAAGTGCTAACCGTGGTCAGTGTGCCCAGGCTTGTCGATTGCCGTACGAGTTGGTCGTTGACGGCGATGATCACCACTTGGGCGACGTGAAGTATTTGCTTAGCCCGCAAGATTTGGCCGGCTACGCTGCGATCCCGGATGTCATCGACGCAGGTGTCGCTTCGATCAAAATCGAAGGCCGTTTGAAGACGCCCGAGTACGTCGCCAACATCGCTGGCCACTACCGGCGGGCGATTGACGAAGCAATGGTAAGCGGTCGGGTTAGCGTCGACGAAGAAGCGCAGCGAGAAATGGAGTTGTCGTTCTCGCGTGGCTTTTCGCCAGGTTGGTTGTCGGGCAACGATCATAAGCGGCTCGTGCCTGGATTGACGTCGTCAAAGAAGGGCGTGCGAATCGGCGAAGTGCTAAGCACCTCGCAAGGCGAACTAGAAGTTCGTCTTGAAGCCCCCGTCTCTCTTGGCGACGGACTGGCGATCGCGGGCTCGGGCGGACAAGACCAGCAAGGCAGCCGAATTTACTCGATCGCCGATCAGTCGGGCGAATCGTTGAAGTCAGCAGACTCCGGTTCGTTGGTTCGTATTGGACTTGGTCATGGCGAAATTGACTGGTCCGAAATCCAGCTCGACGCGGTCGTTTACAAAAACGATGATCCGAAATTAAACCGCCGGTTGCGCATGACTTTTTCCGGCGAAGATCCCAACGGTCGCCAGACACTAGATATGAAGGTTGTCGCGGTGGCTGGTCAGCCGTTGGCTGTTGAAGCTCGTTTGGCGGGTGGGCGAACGTTTTCGGCGGTCGGTGACACACCGCTGGACGTTGCCCACAATCGCCCGGCCGATAAAACGGTACTGCGAGAAAAGCTGGGGCGACTAGGCGGAACCCCGTTTGTGCTGGGCGACCTTGCCGTCAAAATCGAAGGCCAACCGATGGTCCCGATGGCGATGTTAAACCAAATACGGCGAAGCTTGGTCGAGACGATCCAAGCGGGGCTAGCAATACCACCGATTCGAATCACGTCGGTCGATTCCGCTCGCACTTGGGTGGCGCCGATCGTTTGCGATGTTGATGCACCCGCTTCGCCAAAGTTGTCGGTGCTGTGTCGCACGATGGAACAGTTGGAATCAGCGTGTCGCGTGGGCGTGGACATGGTTTACGCCGACTTCCATGATGTGCGAATTTATCGCAGCGCGGTCGATTTGGCCAAAGACCTTGGTACACCAATCGGTATCGCCACGGTACGAATGCAGAAGCCGGCCGAGATGGGACTGCTTCGAGTATTGACTCGGCTTGCGCCCGATGTGATCTTGGCTCGCAATTTAGCAGCCATTGATTTCGCCCGCCAAAACTTTGAACACGTCATTGCAGACTTCTCGTTGAATGTCACCAATCATCGCTCCGCTGAATGGCTTCGCGATCAAGGGGCGGCACGTGTCACGGCATCGTACGATTTGAATCGCGAACAACTGATCGATTTGGTCGATTCGCTTCCATCCAATTGGCTAGAAGTGGTGATGCACCAACACATGCCGATGTTTCATATGGAGCACTGTGTGTTTTGCGCTGTGATTTCGCCAGGGACCAATAAAACGAATTGTGGGCGTCCCTGTGACCGTCATATCGTTCAACTTCGTGATCGTGTCGGTGCCGAGCATCCGCTGCAAGCCGACGTTGCCTGTCGGAACACGCTTTACAACGCGACGCCGCAAAGCGGTGCCGAGGTTGTCGGTGACCTGATACACCGCGGCGTCGAGTGGTTCCGAGTCGAGATGCTCGAAGAAGACGCTGCGACGACCAAAACAACGCTGGGGGTCTACAAGAAATTGTTGTCGGGCCAAGTTACCGGCCGAGAGGTCTGGCAAACGTTGAACGCGTCAAACCGATTGGGTGTGACCCGGGGAACCCTTGAAACTCAACGCAATCCGTTGGCGATCTTGTAGCTGTCGATGGTTATACTGACGTTTCGTTGGTCAGCATCCGATTGAATGGTTGGCTGAAAATCACGGGAGCCGCAAGCTGCTGTCGCAGTGAACGAATTCCTTCGCATTGCATCGGGTTTGCGAGCAGTTCGAACAGTTGAGTTTCAGTTAGCGGCGCTGAGAAATAGTAGCCTTGTACCGCGTCACATCCCCATTCTCGCAGCGCATCGAGTTGCTGTTTCGATTCGACACCTTCGGCAACAATTTTGGCGCCCAGGTTGTGCGACAGTTGGACAATCGCCTGAGTGATTGCGGCATGACCACGATCGGTGGCAATCGATGCAGTGAAGCTGCGGTCAATCTTGACCGTTTCAATCGGGTAACTTTGGAAGCATGTCAGCGACGACTGCCCCTTGCCAAAGTCGTCGATATGGATACCGACACCGGACTGATGAAGGTTCAACAGTGTCTGCAACGCTAGTTCGCGGTGTCGCGGATCGTAGGACTCGTTGACCTCTAGTTTTAGGCGTTGGCGACAGAATTGCGTTCGTGCCAAAATCTGATTGAGTCGTTCAAGGAAGAATGGATCGTTGAGCTGTCGCCGTGACGTATTGACGCTCATGTAAAGGTCGTCATGGGATCCAGCGGGAAGCTGCGAAATCACTTTGGTGAATGCGATCATCGAGTGTTCAAGGACCCACTCGCCAACCTTGCCGATCAATCCGATTTCTTCGGTCATCGGAATGAAATCGCATGGCGAAATGTAGACGCCTTGTTCATTTTTCCACCGCATCAACACTTCGATACCTTGGATCCGCGCATCACTCAAGCGAACAATCGGTTGGTAGTTCAGTTCGAATGCTTCTAAGTCGACGGCGCGGCGAAGCTGGTTTTCGAGCTCCATTCGAGCGACCACATCGGCGTGCATGGAACGATCGAAGACCGCGATTCGTCCCTTTCCCGAATTCTTGGCCCGATACATCGCGGTGTCTGCGTTGCGAAGGACAATGTGCGCATCGGTGGTTTGACCGCAGGTGTAGGCAATTCCGACGCTCGTTCCCACAGTAACTAGGCGGCCGCAGAGGTGAAACGGTTCTGAGATCTTTTCGACGATCCGATTGGCGATCATGATCGCATCCCGATCATCGGCAAGCTTTTCAAGCAGCACCACAAATTCGTCACCACCAAGTCGAATCGTTTCCTCGTCAGAATATCGGCCGGTTGTATCGCAGTCTCGAACGCACTCCTTCAGACGCGTTGCGACTTGGTTGAGTAGGTCGTCGCCCGCGTTGTGGCCGAGGCTATCGTTGATGATCTTGAAGTTATCGAGATCCAAGAACAGCACTGCGTTGTCAACGCAATCACCAACCGATCTCTGTTGGATGATTTCGTCAAGCTTTTTCAAAAGGTACGGACGGTTGGGAAGCTGCGTTAACGCATCGCGATGCGCCATTGCCCGCATTTCTCGTTCTGCACTGCGGCGTTTGACCACTTCGTGTTCAAGTTTTTCGAGTTCGCGTCGCTGAATTTTTTCTAGCCGACTCTTCTCGCTCAGTGCCAACGCAAGCTGTCTCGCCTCGTCCGTTTCAAATGGTTTTCGAAGCAGCAAAAGTCGATCGTTTCGCCCCAATCGATCGAGTACGTGGTCCCACGAATGATCGCTGTAGGCAGTGCATACAACGACTTGCAAATTGGCATCAATCTCCCAGATTGCTTCGATTGTTTGTAGTCCATCCATGCCCGCCGGCATGCGCATATCGACAAACGCAACGCTGAACCGATTGTCTTGCGCTATTGATGCGGTGACCAAGGCGATGCCCTCATCGCCACTATGAGCGTGTGTCAGTTGGTAGCCGACTGGATTTGGACTCTCGGCACAGTTGGGCTTGGCATCGCTGGAATCAATGCTCGGCTTTAGAAATCTTGATTCAAAATCCGACAGCGCGTCATCCACCTGCTCCTTTGGGGAAAAGAGTCGTTTGAAGGTGTCGTGAATTTGCTGTTGATCATCGACGATCAGAATGCGACGAGTTTCGTTGTAGGTCATGATGGCACTCTGTGGTGTGTTGTTGCGGCCGTATCGCTTGGATGGGGCGAGTTGGTCTTTGGCCGAGCCAGTTGGATGACGAATTTCGAACCTTGATTCATTCCGTCGCTAGTCGCATGGATCGAACCGCCCAATTGCTTGATCGTGTTCGCACAGAAGTGCAGTCCAAGGCCCGTTCCACCTTCACGCAGGGTGAAGTGTGCATCGAAGACGCGGGCGAGAGTCTCGGGTGTCATGCCGCAACCGGAATCGCTAATCGCGATGTGAAGATCGTCTGAATTTTGAGTCAACTTGATCGTCAGTGTTCGCGAATCGGGCTGCGAATGGGTCATTGCCTGCGTCGCATTGCTGATAATGTTAATGATCGTTTGCAGCAAAAGTGACGCGTCGCCGATAGCGGTCATATTGGGGTCGCCGATGATTGCGACGCGTACTAAGTTTTCGTTTAGTCTTGCTTCGCAGCACGCGATTGCGTCACTAAGAACCGAGGCGATGTCGACCGTCCGATATTCGATCTTGTGATCGGCGTATTTTTGCTGATCACGAATGACGTCATGAATGTGTTTGACGTTGTCATTCAGCGTCGCCAGTATTTCAGCCAACGAGTCTTTGTCGGACTTCCATTTTATCGCGAGCCCTTCAAGGTACTTTGGGGTCGCTTGCATCAGTTCAGGCGATCCGTCTGGTTCCTGCAATTGGCACGCGAGCATTTGCAATGGTTCGACACGCAGCGTTCCAACTCGATTGGTTGCCGTGTCAATCAGGCTGTTCACATTGGTCAGCACGTTGCCGACGTTGTGGATCACGGTTGCGGCAACTTCACTGCGGCCGGACGCTTGGGAGGCATCGGAAAGCTGTTGCTGAGTCTCATTAAGCCGCTTGATCATCGCATCGAACGCTCGCGAAAGATCGCCGATTTCATCGTCGCAGTCGAGTGCCAATGGTGATGGAGTGGCCCCGTCGACGCCCACGCTGTTAAAGTGATCGCGAACGCAATTCAGTGGACTGACCACGAGGAATTGTAGGATCAGCAACAACGATAGAATTGCCGAGACGCTACCAAGGATGAACAAGTTTCGTGCCAGAGAAAAAGTATGATCGGCACGAGAAACAATTTGGTGAGGCAGACGAATGAAGATGTTTGCCGAACTTGGCTGTGGTGCCGCTTCTGACGCATCGGATGTGCTAGAAGCAGCCGTCGATATGTCGGCTATTGGCACGCAAGGCAAGGGGAACTCTACCATCAATGCGTCTGCTGTTTCCCAAAGGACCATCGAGTCGGAAGAGTTTGGTTGTTTGGGTGGTTGTATTGAAAAGTTGACTTGGGTTTGTTCGCGAATCCGGGCCAGGAAGTTAGCTGTGAACTTACGTCCGACCATCAATTGACGCGAGGCTGGTGAAGTGGATAGCGAGTCTGGATTTGCGATGGGGATCGGTGATGCGGAAAAGAATGCCAAGCAACTGTTTTCAGTCCTTAGAATGCCACTTGGATCGTTGCTGTTGTCGTTGCTCTGCTTGTTCGAAGTCGACGTTGCGACGAGTTGCAAAAGCTTGGCAATGGTGGGGTCTGAATCAAATTCTTGACCGTGCAACCACAGAGTTGTTCCGTCACTGTCCACGATGCAGGCCCAAAGCAGATTGGTGTTATTCCAATCTGCCGAATTCGCGCTTGCCAGACTCGTCGCCCAGTGTTGGTTGAGATCCTTGAAGTGTTCGAGTTCGCCTTCGATTGCGGCCCGGACTCGGTGGGCATCGCGAATCGCAGACGACCTTTCGAGCACCATGAATTCGGGACTGATCACAACGTGCCCAACGATTTCGTTCACCGTTAGTATCGCCAAAAACATGGCAGCCAATGCAAGGACCAACTTGCTTCGTAGCGAGCCTCGGTTGGTTCGCAGCATTCGAGCCTTCGGTTGGGCCGCGCTGGTACTCAATTCGCGAACCGCGGCTGCGTTGAAGAGCGACGTCAGTCGTGGAAGGCTCGGAAACATTGCGGCAGGAACGTGTTGAGAGTCAAGAGGGTCGGCTCCCAAACCTAGGTTCGTGCTAGCGAATGTCGCTCGCGATCTTGAAGTTGACCGGCATCATCTCATCGTGTCATGACGATTAAATCGGACTGTGACGATTGCAACGATCATGTTGGGCAATGGCTATTGTGAAAGGTTGGGAACCGCTTCTCGATAGTACTTTCGCGCGGCCGGGTGGAAAGCGAGTCCCTGCCATTCGGCTGCCCGGCGGCGGGGTATCAGGCCGATGCAAGGCGCGGGATTTTCATACAAGGCTTCCAGCATCGCGGTAACCAGTTCACCGGGCGTGTCATCGCGAGCGGCCAGGAACGCGGTTGTTCCGACCGTCGGAATTCCACCAGGTGGCAATTCAATCCCCGGATGATCGGCGGCGTCGATCGACATCGGTCGTAACGTCGGGTGTTGGAGCGCGATTTGGACACCCTCGGTCACGGGCACCAATCGCCACTTTCCGCCGGCCAGCAAGCCCGTCACGATTGGACTGCCACGACCGATACAGATCATTGCGACATCGGCGCTCGCGTCGGTGTTTTTCTCAGTCGTGGCAAGGTCATTCCAAGCGAGGACTTCACGTCGAACGGCTTGATCGTCAAGTTCAAGTGAGTCGAAAACCAAGTCTGCGGTTGTTCGGGATCCACTGCCTTCGGGTCCCACCGCGATGCGGTGTCCGGCCAAATCGGCCATTGTGGCAACATTCGAGTCTCGCCTCGCCAGCACATAAAGCACTTCGTAAAAAAGCGGCGCTACCACGCAAAGGTCGTCGCCATTGATGACTGACGCTTGCATCGGAGCGAGGTCGATTTGGTAATTCATCAGCCGGCGCCGATTGTCCAAAGATCCGTTGCTTGTCACCACTTCGGTGAAAGTGCCGTATTGGCGATCAATACGGGCACCCAGTGCCGATGATAGGGTGCTGTAGATACCGCCTTCGAGACCGCCGGCGATGCGTACGTTCTTGGGAATCTTGTCCTTGTGCTGGTACCACATCGTGGCGAATCCCGCAGCCGTAATTGGTGCCAACAAGAGCACCAATAACATCGCTGCTTGAAAACGTCGGTGTTGATCGGAGGAATGCAGCACTCGGCGTCCGGTCAGAGCACCAACCAGCGGGACACCTTCGAGCCAATGCCAAGCCTTGATTGCCGCAGAACGCGGGCGTGCCTGGATGGGACGTCCGTCCAGGTGCGCGTCGAGTTCGTCGGCCAATTCACCAGCGGTTGCGTAGCGTTTTGCTTGCTGTTTTTCCAAGCATTTGGCGACGATCGTTTCCAAGTCGACCGGCGCATCGGGGCGCAGCGATCGCACCGGCGGAGCGGGGTCGTGGATCACTTTTACCAGTGCTTGCATGACTGTGTCGGCGACAATTGGCGGACGTCCGGTCAGGGCTGCAAACAGAATCGCACCAAGCGCATAAACGTCGCTCTGGGGACCAGCCGTATCGCTTTGCCCGCCGGCCTGTTCGGGCGACATGTAGTGAGGAGTCCCGATCGCGTCGCCACTGCCCGTAATACTGCTTTCGTTATCGATGTGTTTAGCCAGCCCAAAGTCGGTGACTAGCACTTCGTCGTTTTCGTTGATTAGAACGTTGGCAGGTTTCAGGTCGCGGTGTAGGACGCCTTTTTCATGCGCGTGTTGGATGGCGCGGGCAACATCGCGAACGTATCGGGCTGCCTCGCGGACGGACAGGGTTTCACCGTTGATCTTTTTTTGCAAGTCGGTGCCGCGGACAAATTCCATCGAAAAGAAATGGTGACCGGCGCGGCGGCCAAACTGGTGGACTGAGACAATGCCGGGGTGATGCAGTCGCGCCGCGGCTTGAGCTTCGGTATAGAAACGTTTTACTTCTGCTTCACCCGCCAACATCCCACTGCGAATCATCTTTACCGCGACCAAACGATCCAGTTCGGTTTGCTTGGCCAAGTAGACGACGCCCATGCCGCCTCGGCCGATCACTTCCAACAGCAAATAGTCGCCCAGATCAAAAGGCAGGGTTGGGCCGGGGTCGCCTTCGGCACGATAGGCCATCGGCAACGTGGCTGCCGGATCTTCGCCGGATTCGCCAGCATTGGGGGCGTGCAACGCAATTGTTTCGGCGCCGCCATCGGTGATGGCGGGCGTTGAATCCGACGGGCCGAGTTTCGGTGGTCCGGCCGACGTCATGCTTCCGATCATGTCTGCGGCATCGATCAGTTCTTGTAACTGGCTCGAAAGTTCCGGGTACTTTGCTAAGAATTCTTCACGGCTCTCGATACCGCCCTCGTCGCAACTTCGCAGGTAAGCGGCGAAAGCTTGATCGAGCGGATCGGCGGGTTGCGGTTCAGTCTTTTCCGAATCGTCCGGCATTCAAAAGCTTCGCTACAAAGGTGGGGCAGTTCAAATACAGAGGCTGGAAAAATGGTTGGCCGAGGCGCGCGGGTTCTGCAAACTAATTTTTGCAAACCCAGGTTCTGCAATGACTAAAACCATGGGCAATCGTCCGCGGATAGGATCGTTCTTAACTTTTGCAGTCCTCTCTTTAGCAGTCCGGCCACGGCGGTGTCTGACTTTCCCATACGTTCGACAATTTCAGCAAGCGCCAGTCCCTCCATATAACGCAATCGGATGGCTTCGGCTTGCGATTCGGGAAGTTGGTGAAGGGCCTCGACAAGGGCTAACACGGATTCGCTGCGAATCGCAACGCCGCTCGGGCTAGTGGTGCTGCCGGGAAGTTGCCCCAACCATCCGGCGCCCGAGTCTTGATTGGGCGAAGCCGGCGCAAGATTGACTTCGCGTTTGACTGACCGTTTCTTGGTCGTGATGTGACGCGTCACAGCAGTCGCGACGTTGTTTTTTAGCATCCCTCGAAGCCACCCGGCGAATTCTGCCGGAGTTTCGCCGCGGAATGCATGCAGATCCCGTTTGGCTTCCAAAAAAGTTAGCTGAACAATGTCGGCCGGATCGACGCGGCGACGCAGTTGTTCGGACAAGTAACGGTGTGACAGCATCAACAGGTAACCGCGATACTGTTCCAGCAGGCGACCAAAGGCTTCGTTGTCACCCTGTTTGGATGCGACGACGAGCTGAGTCGTTGACATGTCGAGTTCCAGGATGCGAGGAAATTGGCTGACGAAGAGCGTTTTTGGGAGATTGTGGCTGGCCGTTCGAGTGGAAACTTCTATACGCGACCGCCAGACCTCCTACAATCTAATCGATCCTGCTGCCCACGCTCACCCAAAAGGAAACTCGATGCTGCCCCGCCGATCGAAAAGATCTGAACCCACTCCACTGACAAGTTGGATTTTCGCCGCAAACGCAGCCTGTGTGTTGGGGCTGGCCGCTGTGTCTGGTTGCGGCAGTTCGGATTCGGCCACTTCGTCCACCGTTCCACCGGAATCAGAATTAGCTTTGGAAACGGCAGGTGCAGGCCAGGCCAATTCAGCCGCTGCGGCGGCGGTAGATGCCAGCGTTGACGCACCTGGCGTTATGGAATTGCCAGCGGACTTGGTGCCATCCACGTCTGAACCGGCACCGAAATCGAGCGGCGGTTTCGAAATGCCCGACAACGCTACGGTGCCTCAAGCGAAAACGAAGTCATCAGATGCTTTTGATGCGGCGGTAAACTACGCCAGTTGGGACGAGATCCGAAGCCAGGCCTCATCGACTGGAAAAATTACCGTCGTCGACCTCTGGTCGTTGTCGTGCGAACCGTGCCTGAAAGAGTTTCCAGAACTGGTCAAGCTGGCCAAATCCAGTGGCGGTTCGGTTCAGTGCATTGCTGTGAATCTGGACTTTGACGGTCGCAAGAGCCGCCCGCCAGAGCACTATGCAGACCAAGTGTCCACATTCTTGTCGTCCGTCGGCGCCGACGGTTTTCCGACGTACATCTGCACTACCCCAAGCGACGATGTTTATGCTGCAGCCGATATCGATTCGATCCCCACGGTCATGATCTTCGGCGCCGATGGCAATCCGGTCAAGGTTTTCGTTGATGCCGGAGAAACAATCGGTTTCACGTATGAAAAAGATGTGCTGCCACTGCTGGCGAAATTAGCTGGCTAAACGTCCTTCGTGGATGGCACCGCTAGCCATTTCAATTTGCTTGCACGGCTTGCTGCAACAACGCTTCGATCCGCTGGGCGGTCGTTGCCATGTTGTGACGCGTTTGAATCATCCGTGATGCCGCGACGACACGCTGCTTGGCTGATGATGGATCCGCCGCAAATTCGAGGATGGCATCTGCCAGCGAGTCTGGCGAATGAGGGTCGGCCCACAGAATTGTCGGTTCGTCGTGTTCCAATTCGATGGTGCCGCCGGCGCGAGTCGCAATCACTGGTGTGCCCAATGACATCGCTTCCAAAACGACGTTGGGCATGCCCTCAAAGAGTGACGGCAGTACCAGTGCATCGGCGGCGGCGATCCACTTGGCTGGTTGATCAATCCGGCCCATGAATTCGATGACGTTGGTTCGAGGCGACGCATTCCAGCGCATTTCCAAGTCGTGTCGGAGCGGCCCGTCGCCGATCAGCCGCAGCCAGATCTTGGGAAGTTGGCGGGTTGTTTTATCCAGCATGATCATCGCGTCGATTAAATCACGGTGACCTTTTTCTGCGGTCATTCGTCCGACGCAAACGAGTGACAAGTTGTCGTTGTGGTCGTCGATCGCAGGCTCCGCGGAGATCGATTCCTGAAGCGAATAGGGATCGACCGGATTTGGAATCACTTCGATGATTTGCTTGGTAAGTCCATAGTACCGGTGCGCCGATTCGGCGGCTTGTCGGCTAACCGCGACGACGCGGAACGAGTCTCGGTAGGCTTTGGCGAGTCTACGGCGTTTGAGTTCAACAAAACGTGATTCGACCAATGGCAAGGCGTGTTCGGGTGGGCTGACAATTGTCGAAACGCGTGGCACCCCGATCGCTTTTGCCGCCGGTCCCGCGATCATGGTCATGTGGAAAGTGCGATCATAGATCACGTCGATCGACTGTGATTTCAGTATCGATCGAAGATGCCGAACTTGGCGACGAAGTTCGCGGCCGGGGAAGTACATTCCGGTCCGCGGCGGCGCATCTTCAAAAGAATGGACGTTCACGTCCGCGGGAATTCGCGACATCAGATCACCGTCTCGGTGCAGGACATACAGATGCGGAGTGAATCGTTTTCGATCCAGGTGACGCAGCAGCAAGAGGGTTTGTTGTTCACTGCCGCCGCCCCGCATCGAGCTGATCATCAACAGCACATGTATCGGTGCACCCTTGGCGTCATTCACTGGGCAGCTCGACTTCCGCCCAAACCAATCGGTGATCGCTGGCCGAAATCCATTTCGATTCCGGGTTGCCCTTAGCTGGCCAGAAGACTTCGGCTTGCTTCACGGCTAGCCCAATGCTGGGAAGGACATAGTCGATACGCATGTTTCCACTGCGACCAAATTCAGCCGTGTCGAGTAACGGATCGCCTTTGAGTTTTTCGCCTTGATAGCCACCACCCGCTTCGGCTCCACCGCGGCTGCTGGGTTTAGGATCGGACAACAATGGATTTCTAAGCAACGTTTCGATGGCGTCGAAACGACTGTCGCCGTCTTGAGGGTCACTGTTCAAGTCGCCCGCAATGAAGAATAACGCATCGGTTGCAAGTCCACCTGGACGCGATTGATCGTCGATCAAAAAGGCCGCGGTTGGGTTCTGCGTGTACTCATTCCAGAAACGTATCTCGTCGTGGTTGCGGCAGCCATTGCGATCTTCGGGGCCATCAAAAACTGGTGGCGTAGGATGACTTGCCAGCACATGGATCACATGGTCGCCAACGCGGACCGAAACGTCGATGTGGTTTTTGCTGGACAGTCGTAGTGAGTTCCAGGTCGCCTCGTCGTAATAAGATTCGTTCGATTTCGGATCGGTCGGCCGCAACGCGCCCGGCATACTTTTCCAAAGCAGTTTTTGAAAGGTTCGAATATCATCGGTGTCGATTGGAAAACGGCTCAGCACAGCCATCGAATATTGGCCTGGATAGATACCGAATCCGAAAGCATCGGCGGGGCCGCCGGTTGATCCATCACTATCCAAGTCCATCCCCGTTGGAATGCCTGTGTTGCTGGGTGCGGAATAGATAAACGGGTAGTCGATCGGCTGCAGATTGCCCTGTCCAACTGCCAGATATTTTTCCGCCAGCAGAGTTACTGTTTCGCCGCCCGCATCGTGATCAATCTCGTTTAGCAACAAAATGTCGGGACGAACCGTTTGAATGATCGATGCGATTTTTTCGGCTTGGCGAAAAGTGCCGGTGGCTAGTCGGTCGCGAACTTCGCCAGCTTTCTTTCCGTACAGCGAAGTGTTGTAAGTTGCGATGCGAATTGTCTTGGGAAACTCTTCGGCGGTTGCGCCCAGGGATCCGGCGCCGGACATGATCGTCATGGCTGTAAGTGCGAGAGTCGCGATTGATCGAGTGAGGTTCATCGTGGATGTTATGACGTGAGTCGGCGAAATGACGGCTTGCCGAAGTGGGCTCGCCGGTCAAAGTTAGGTGCTTAGCTTAACCCTTTTTCTCCGGCAACGGATCTGCACCTGATGAATGCTGTCGACATGGATCCCGCTTCAATCGCGCCAACGGAACTTCACCGAATCTTGGGCGGACGCCCACTGTCCGGCGATCGGGCGAGCTTTTGTGTTTGGTCGCCGACTTCCGATCGGGTCGACGTTCACTTGGTGGGTTCCAAGCGAACTGTGCCCCTGGCGAAAACCGATGGTGGTTATCACGCCTGTGTGATCGACGGTGTCAAAGCCGGCGATGGCTATTTTTACCGGTTTGACGGCGGCCCCGATCGGCCCGATCCGGCTTCGCGTTATCAACCCAATGGAGTCCATCAGGCCAGTGTTGTCGTTTGCGACTCGTTCGATTGGACAGACAAAGAATGGCGAATCCCGCCTCGTGAAGATTGGGTGATTTACGAACTGCACGTCGGGGCGTTCACCGGCGCTGGTACATTTGTCAGTGCGATCGATCGATTGGACGAATTGGTCCAGTTGGGTGTGAACGTGATCGAGCTGATGCCGGTGGCGGATTCAGCCGGTCGATGGAATTGGGGGTACGACGGAGTCTGCCTATTTGCGCCCAATCGCAACTACGGTTCGCCCGACGATTTTCGCCGGCTAGTGGACGCTGCGCACATGAAAGGCTTGGCTGTTGTTTTGGATGTGGTTTACAACCACTTGGGGCCCGAAGGAAACTACTTGGGCGAATCGGGACCGTATCTTTCGGCAAAGCATCACACCGTTTGGGGATCGGCGCCTAACTTTGATGATCCGGTCCATGGCGAGCAATTGCGTCGGTTCTTCATCGCCAACGTAATTTATTGGTTCGATGAGTTTCATTTAGACGGGCTTCGCGTCGATGCGATTCACTGTATGACCGATACCAGCGATCGTCACATTGTTCGCGACATGTCCGACGCGGTCGCCGAGTGGTCATCGCAGACGGGACGCGCGGGCGTGTTGATCGCTGAATCGAACGTTCATGATGACCAGATGTTAGTGCCAACGGCCGATGGCGGATGCGGATTCGACGCGCAGTGGAGCGACGATTTTTTGCACAGCCTGTTTGCCGTCGTTCGTCCTGGCGAGCAACTTTCGTCGCGATCTTACGAACCGGGTATGGACCTGGATCAAGTGTTACGTATGGGATACGTGTACGCCGGAACGCTGGTCGATCAACGTGGTCGCCGACCGCTTGGTGATCGAGTCGACACGTCGGGTTTAATCTACAACATTCAAAACCACGACTTCATCGGCAACCATCCGCTGGGCCAACGGCTGCATCAATTAACGTCATTGGAAACGCAAGCGGCCGCGGCAACGTTGCTCATGCTTTCGCCCGGTATTCCTATGATTTTCATGGGCGAGGAATTCGCATGTGAACAGCCATTCGGTTTCTTTGTCGATTTTGGTGACGAAGCGACTCGTCAAGCTGTGGTTGAAGGTCGCAAACGCGAGTATCCACAGCATGATTGGTCGGGTGGAGCATCGCCGATCGACGCCGCCGCTTTCTTTCAATCCAAGATTGGGCCTGCCGCAGCGGGAACGGCAACGATGCGACAGTGGTATCAAACGCTAATCGCAACTCGACGAGATTGGTGTGGCCGAGGTTTGATCAGTGGTGACAACGTCGAAATTCAAACCAATGTCGACGCAGGTCTATTCTTAATGCGTTACCGTTACCAAGGAAACGTCGGAACCGTCGCGGTTCGATTGTCAGACGAGCGATCCAAAAGCGACAAGATCGAATTTGAATGGGAGGGAAAACTGATTTTGGATTCGCGAGAAGAGTCCGGTGTTAACGAAAACGAACTGTTGCGAAATCACGCGAAAGTCTTCTGGACTTGATCGAGTCCTCCAGCCGTTCGTAATTGACACAGCGCGCGGCGGTGCTGGTCGCCAATCGAATGTTGGTTGTTCAAATAGGCTTTTGCGAGTCAAATTTCTAGCGGCCGTCGAAATCGAGCCAGGTTTGGGTTTCTCTAAGAATTTCTGTTTATGCAAATTGTTGTGATCGGCGCTGGTGCCGCTGGGTTGTTGGCGGCTGCGGAAGCGGCTCGTCGTGGCGCCCAGGTCATCCTGTTAGAAAAGAATACAAAAACGGGTGTCAAAATTTTGATGTCCGGTGGAACTCGCTGCAATTTGACTCACAACACCGACGCTCGAGGAATCTGCGAAGCGTTCGGACACGCCAAGCGATTTTTGCAGCCCAGCGTCGGCGCGTTTCCGCCCGTTGACGTGGTCGCAATGTTTGCCGAGGCCGGTGTGGCTACCAAAGTCGAGTCGACGGGGAAGATTTTTCCGGAAAGTAATCGGGCGATCCAGGTTCGTGATGCGCTGCACCAAATGGCAGTCGACGCCGGTGTCCAGATCCGGCTGCAATCGGGTGTCCAGGATGTACATCGGACCGAAACAGGCTGGAGCGTAAAGACCGAAGCAGAATCGATTGCGGCCGACCGGGTCATTGTCACTGCTGGCGGAAGAAGTTGGCCTGGATGCGGGACAACGGGCGATGCTTACCGATGGCTTAGTGAACTTGGGCACACGATTGTGACTCCTCGGCCGGCTCTGGTTCCCTTGGTTGGTGGCAACCAGTGGATGCATGATTTATCGGGCGTCACGCTTGAGGACTGTGTCGCCACCGTTCGGAATCGCGAAGCGAAACGGAAGCAGGCTGCGATGGTGCGGCGTTCGTCGTGGTTGTTTACACACTTTGGCTTTTCGGGGCCTGCCGCAATGGATGTCAGCGGCGTGATGACGGCGGCTTCGTCGATGAAAGAAGTTCGTTTGGAGTTAGATCTTGTGCCGGAATGGGATGACGCCAAACTTGAATCTACCTTGTCGGATCGGAAAACGGATGGCGGCCGTCGCCGCGTCGCCGCCGTGATGAGTCAGTGGATGCCGAACCGCTTGGCTGATGCGGTGACCCAGTTTGCTGATGCCGATCACACGATCGCCGAACTTCCAGCGGCAAATCGTCGTCGCTTGATTGACGCGATCAAGCGGCTGCCCATTCCCGTTTCAGGCACGCGGGGGTTCGACAAGGCGGAAGTCACCGCGGGTGGCGTCACACTCAAGGAAGTCGACTCGCGAACGATGGAAAGCCGTATCTGCAAAGGCTTGTACATTGCCGGCGAAGTCCTGGACGTCGACGGTTGGATCGGCGGTTATAACTTTCAAGCAGCCTTCGCGACTGGACGAGCCGCAGCGATTGCGGCAGCAACTTGAACCAAGTCTGTTTACCTTCCCTGATATCCGCAGCCCATTATCCCATTCGCCATGCCTGATTTGATTGCTCAAGGGCCAAACGCCAAGGACCGTTGGCGGCGTGAACTGCCGGCGCCGACATCGCGGGTTGATATCGTTGTCGGACGCGCAGAATCCGATTGGAACGTGCCTTGGGACGGTGCGATTTCACGTAGCCATGTGCGAATTCGGTCACTGGCCGGTGATCGTATCGAAGTCCACAAGATCAAGGGTTCTCGTAACCCCGTCTATCATCAGGGCCAGCAAAGTGAATCCTTCACCGTTGTTGCGGGGGACCATTTTGTGATCGGTCAAACGACGTTCACGTTGGTCAATCGCCCCGGCACGGCCGGCGCATCGGCCGCGTCAGGTTCGTCAGGGAAGCCTGGTGATGTGACCGAGCACGCGTTCGATCATCAAATGCTAAGCCGTCGACACTTTCGCGATTCAGCTTCGCGGATCGAGATGCTAAGCCGATTGCCCGATCTGATTTTGGGCAGCCACAGTGACGAGGAATTGTTGGTGCGTGTCACCGGCGTCTTGTTGCAGGCGACGCCGTCCGCGTCGGCCGTTGCGATCGTGGCAGTCGACGCAGACTCTGACAACGTCAATATTCTGCACTACGACAATCGTTCGCTCGGTCGCGTCGAAACGCCGGTGAGCGAGCGGTTGGTGCATTCGGCGACCCACAAACGTGAAAGCGTTTTGCATTTGTGGTCCGCGGGCGCCGCCGAGATGGCTGCATTCACGGCTGCCGACGAAGTCGATTGGGCGTTCTGTGTTCCCCTGCGTAGTGAAGCGTGTCCAGGTTGGGCGATTTATGTGACCGGCCAATTGGTGTCTGAATCAGGATTGGACATTGGTCAATCCATGCAAGAGGCGCCGGATGACTTGGAAGACGACGTCAAGTTTGCTGAGCTCGTCGGTACCACGATTGCAAACCTGCGACAAAGTCGACGACTGCAACGTCGCCAAACCGAACTGCGTCACTTCTTTGCACCGGTCGTCATGGAAGCGATGGCGGGACGCGATCCGGACGAGGTGCTGAAGCCTCGCGAGGCCGATTTGTCGGTGATGTTTTGCGACTTGCGAGGTTTCTCGCGAGCGAGTGAACGCGACTCGAGTGATCTGTTGGATTTGTTGGCGAGAGTCAGCGATGCGTTGGGCGTGATGACTCGGCGGATCCTGGATTCTGGTGGAGTCATTGGTGACTTTCACGGTGATGCGGCGATGGGGTTTTGGGGTTGGCCTCTAAACCAAGATGACAGCGCCATTCGCGCGGCCACGGCGGCATCGTTGATTCGATCAGACTATCGACGCCAAGCGGACGCCGGTGGATTCCGCTGTGGAATCGGCATCGCGACAGGCCGCGCCGTCGCTGGACGTATCGGCACCGTAGATCAAGTCAAAGTCACTGCATTCGGACCGGTCGTGAATTTGTCTTCAAGATTAGAAGGTATCACCAAAGCATTCGGCGCCGAAATTGTGATCGACCAAGCGACCGCAGACGCTATCGCTGCCTCGAGTGAAAAACGATTTCGCGTTCGCAGGTTGGCAACCGTACGTCCGGCTGGATTTCAAAACTCAGTCCAAGTTTGCGAACTCTTGAACGTGGACGAAGCCAACTCGCCATTGTTGTCGGACGAACAAATCGCAATTTACGAGTCAAGCTTGGATGCACTGATTGAAGGCAACTGGGATCAGGCGTACGAGATGCTGCATGGTTTGCCGGTTTGGGATCGTCCCAAAGATGCGTTATTGTCGACGATTTTGAAACATAACCGTACGGCGCCACAGGGTTGGGACGGTATCATCGACATGCCCAAGCTTTGAATGGAACGATGAACCGACCACCTGTAAGCGAACCGATGCCCGATGAACCTGCGATTGCTGGACGTGATCGATTGGATCTGTCGCCCGCTGTTTGGGTCGCAATCGCAGTGGTGGCTTTCTTGGGATTGCGTTCGGCGTTGGTGAACTCTTCGTCCAACGCGGTTTTGAATTATCGAGGTCGCGGCGAGTGGATCCCGATTCGTAGTAGTGATTCACCGCAGGTGTTTACGTCGCTGGGTGTTCAAGTCAATTTGCCGATCGGGTGGACGTATTTGGCTCAAACAGATAACGACCGGGCCGTCCGACCTACGTTCGTCAACGAATCACGCCGCTGCATCGTGAAGCTGTTTCCGGCTCCCGGGCGTGACCTGTTTGAATCGGTCGCGGTAGTCCCGGACTTGCGAGCAGACCAGGCGAACGCTGAAAAAATGTTGGAGTCGAAGAATAAAGGAGCGAACCAATCGGCCACGATCTCCGATCCGCGATTTGCCGTATCAAGTGCTCGAGTTCGTTGGGCACAAGTTCGGCAAACGATTCGGATCGAAGTCTCCGACGGCAACGGTGGTAAATTGCCGTTGGCCTGGAATCAGATTGATCCGCGAAAGATCGGCCAATGGAGTGACGGGATCAGCCAAATCGGTTTGGTCGCGATCGCCGACCCCACGGATAATCGGTCATCTCAAGCGATCGATGAATTTTGTGCCAGAATCGAGGTTTTATTGCAAAATAGCGGTTCGAATATTCCGCTGGCGCCCACTCTGCGAATTCAGCAAGAAGACTAGAATGGCGTCGAGCTTGCCTATTCGCTCTGACCCGGTTCTTTTGTCCTGTTTACGCATTTCTTGGATCTCCATGTATCGCGTTCGCCCGCTTTTCGCCCGATTGCTGTTCGCATCAATGGCGTTTATCACAGTTTTCTCAAGCACCACTCGGGCCCAGTGGTCCAGTGGTGACCGCCAGCGGCTGGCGTCTGAGTTGGAATTGGCGGCTAAAAATCTGGATCCGAGCCAATTTCCGGCTGTCGCTGAATCGTCAGCCGCGGTGGTTTCGTCGATCAACGCGGCGGAGCTGTTTTTTGCTCAGCAAACCGACCCGGCGAACGGTGCAGCGTGGTTGGAGTATTTGGATTTGAACCCGTTGCGCGAGTTGATTGCGTCAGAGGCTTCGGCAACGGACATCGCTCGCGAAGCGATCAGTTTGCGTTTTCGACTCGTCGGCACGACGCCAGGATTGGAACTGTCAAAGTTGATGTTGCTTCGCCGCGACCTAGAACGACTGATTGAAGCAGTTCGTTTGCGCGACGCCGACCGAGCCGAAAAAGCGGTCGCCAAGCAAATGGAATCGCTCGCCGAAAAAATCCGCGAAATGGATGACAGCCCTTCCGCAGACGATGTCTCTACGATTGGCGCGGTGATCGGATTGTTGCATTCGTCGGGTCAAGCGTCTGGTTTAGTTGAGTCGTTTCGAAATCAATTCAGTCGTCCCAACATGGCCATCTTGATCGATGAATCGATGGTTCAGTCGGCGATCAATCGCGGCGTCAACCAATCGCGTCCGGTACGCGACTGCATTTTGGGAACTCGCATTGTTGGCAATGCTTCGCTCAATGGTGTGATCACCGCCGACCTGTTGCCGTCGATCGGCGAAGTCCGTGTCCAAGTGGCGCTAGCGGGATGTGTGTCGAGTCAGAACACGGGCTACAACGGGCCGGTACGGTTGCAAACTTCGGGAACTGGGACGGTCAACGTGTCTCGTTTGTTGCACATCAGTGAAGCAGGAATTTCGGCAGACAACGCGTTTGTTCAAGCAACGCTGAACACAAACATCGACGCGATCGAGCATCGTTTGCGATTGGTCCGCCGGATCGCTCGCAAGAAAGCCGCCGAACAGAAACCGAACGCCGATCGAATCGCGGTCGAGAAATTGCGCAGCCAAGTTGGTGCCCAGTTTGTCGAGCAGACCGATTCTGCAACCGCAGTTTCGCCACCGGATGTGCTGGGCAACGTTCGCCCTGTCTTGAAGCGTTTGTCGCTTGACGAACCGGCCCGTTTGTGGGGATCAACCGACCAAGAAATCTTCATCGACTCGACTTTCCGCCGGCATGACCAACTCGGATCCGTCGTCACCCGTCCGGCAATCTTCGCTGCCTACGACGCCGCGGTTCAGCTTCACGAGTCAGTGGTTGATAACGCCATGACACCGCTGTTGGCTGGCCGAACGATGCGAGAAGGCGACTTCGAAGGATTGATCGCCGAAACCGGTCTGCCAATCGAGACGCAGGCAGGTGTAGCCGAGAGTGGTTCGTCGGTTCTGGCCGACGAGAACACGGATAGCGAAGATGGCGACGAAGACCAGGATCCATTCGAGATTGACTTCGCAAATCTGCGGCCGATCATCTTCGAAGCCCGCGATCAAACGGTTCGTGTCGGCGTACGGGGAACTCGTTTCGCGCAAGGCAAACGCGAGCTCAAACAAGCGATGGAAATCACCGCGGTTTACGAGTCAGCGCGTGCCGAAGACGGACGCGTGTTGTTGCTGAGAAAGGGTGACGTGGACGTGTCGTTCCCCGGACCGGGAAAACGGCTGAGCGTGAGCCAAGCCGGTTTGAAACGCACGATCCAAAAGAAGTTTGACGACGTCTTTCCAGCGGTCCTGTTGGACAAGTCGATGACTGTTCCGATGACGTCAAAGTTGGAATCGCTTCGCGGCCGTGTCTTCCGTCCCGAGCTGGTTGAGGCCAATGACGGTTGGTTGACCGTCGGCGTCGGCCAAATCGACTAAAGCTCTGTTGGATAGGACGCCGTCGATCTGCTTCGATCGGTATCCGATTTCGCCACAAACTCTCGCCCTCGCCCACGTTTTGTGGCCTAGGTTTTGATCAGGCGGTCGCTGCGCGGCCACTTTGGTAACCCAGAGTTTGTTTGTATCGATAATCCGGATTGCGTCGGCGTCTGATGAGTTCAACTTCCACTTTGCCCGATTACTTGATGCGTTGGGATCATCACCAAACGCCGGAATTGATGCGCGATGTGGTTCAAACTTCGCACCGCCTGACCGAAATTTCGCTATTTACAGATGAAGGTTTGGCGGCGCTGATCGATTGCTATCCGCATTCGATGGTCGAAGTCACGACGATGGGAAACAATCCCGTCTACCCCAGCCAACTGCGTCGCGGTGAATTAGGACCCATCGGTGGGCAATCACTGCTGGACTTGGTCCGTGGTGGACGCTTTCGTATCGTCCTGAAGAACACAAATCAAATGAGTTCGTTTTTGCAGTTGATTACAGATCGATTGATTGGCGAATTGGCCGAGAGTCAGAACATCGATCAGACCCATTCGCATCAAAGCGACCTCGTGATCGAGTCACCCGGCGCGATGACCTATTTGGATTGCGACGGAATCCCAACGGTCCGTTGGCAGATCCGCGGTTCTCATCGCATTCTGAAATATCCTGTGTCGCCGTCGGACACGCCAGGATCCGGCGCTCCGTTATCTGGCGTGTCGGCCGCCGCGATCGAGGATCGCGTGTGTGGCAGTTTTCGGCATCGCACGTCGCTCTACTACGAACCATTGTTGGAAGATCAAGCGACCGAAATCGAAGTCGTCGCCGGAACCATGGTTTGCATGCCTGCTTTCGCACCGCATCGCGGAATCGCTAATGGTGCCGAAGGAATGGGCCCGTTAAGCGTCTCGTTGCTGACTCGGTTTTTTGACGACCGATCACGCGGCCGATATGAAACGGTCGTCGGCAATCAAACTTTCCGCAGACTCGGTGGTTCTTCGTTGGTGTTTGACGCCAACGGATTGCTGGCAGGATTCGACGCTTTGGGATCATTGAAACGATTCGTAGCTCGCCGATTTCACCAATCAACACTTGGCAGATCCGCTTTGCCAACCGCTGCCGATCTGCTTGATCCGACGTTTCAAGTGAATCCCGCCGCTGATCCGTTCGACCGAGAACTCACGCAATCCTCATCCGACATGCCGGCGAGTTCTGTCGCGCAGGCAAACACTTCGACGGCTCTTTTTCCGAGCTTGTCCTTTCCAAACGCTACCTCCCTGTTCACTTAATACGAGACATAAGCGATGTCGAACCGAAATATCACAACTGTTTCCGCCGTCACCTTTACATTGGCGTCATTGGTTCTCAATTGCCCAGTGACGCTGGCGGTAACGACGCTTGATTCATCGCATCCTGTGTCGAGTGCTGCTGCGCCACTTGATCCCATCACCGTGATGGGCAACGAAAGTTGTGTGAAGTGCCACGCGGCCGAGATTCAGGTTTGGAAAACCACGCCACACAATCGGACGTTCGAAGAATTGCATCGCCGACCCGAAGCGAAAGCGATTGCCACAAAACTGGGACTGCAATCGATCAAGAACGAAGGACGCTGCGTCGCATGTCACTATACCGAGCAATCCCAAGCCGGCGGTGATCCTCATGTGATCGCTGGCGTGTCGTGCGAGTCATGCCACGGCGGCGCAAAGAATTGGCTTGACCTGCACCAGGACTATGGCGGCGAAGGGATCACTCGACTGAGCGAATCACCGGAACACCGCCAAGCTCGAATCTTGAAAAGCGTTGCTGCTGGAATGCGAAATCCTGCCAACGTGTACTCGGTCGCACAAAGTTGCTTGCGTTGTCATACGACGGCCGACGAGCAACTGGTCAATGTCGGCGGGCATTCTGCGGGCAGCTTGGAATTCGAATTCGTCTCGTGGAGTCAGGGAACGATTCGTCACAACTTCGTCCGCTCGGATGGAAAAACGAATGACGTTAGCGATACCGATCGCCTCCGCGTGATGTTTGTTGCTGGCATGATCGCGGAACTCGAATCAAGTCTGCGGGCAACGGCGGTTGCCACTGAAAAGGCGACGTACGGAGTCACGGTTGCCAAGCGAGGTGCTCGGGCTGGCGCTCGACTGAAGAGCGTCGCCGCGAAGGTCGAATCGCCGAAGCTCGATGAAATTCTCGCCGTGTTTGGTTCGGTCACATTGAAACTGAACAATCGTGACGATCTGATCCAGGCAGCCGACAAGATTTCCGTTCTTGGTTATCAGTTTGCTGAGACCGTCGATGGATCCACGTTTGGATCGCTCGATTCATTCATCCCATCAAGTGACCGCTACAAGTAACCGCGGTACGCGAAGGGGCGTTCAAAATCACCCAAAGGGCGGGAACTTGGTCTGCCCAAGTTCTCCAAGGGTACTTTGGCTGCCGAAACACGTGAAAATCGCGTAGTTTGTGTTTGGGGCCGCGGCAATTCATACTTAGTGTCTGATTTGTCTCGCCGCCCCTCTGCAGCCGAGTGTTTCCATTGATCTTGCCCATTCCAATTCGCATTCTTTTCCCGGTCGTCGCGATCTTTGTCGCGGTCTCGGGATCGACCTTTTCGCGATTGTTCGGCGACGAAGTCACCGTGACCGGACCGGACGGAACGACAAGAACGATCCAGGTTCCTGCTGGCGTGAAGGTGCCGGGTGGGCGGCCTAGTAGCAAGCCAAGCAAACCCAGCGAATCGGGTGATGAAGGCGACGACAAATCAGGCGATGACAAGTCAGACGACGAAAAGAAGAAAGACGATAAGGACGCCGGTCCCAAAGTCATTCGCCGTGACGCCACGCTCGACGAGAAGGCCGACGCCAGCGAATTTGGTGTGATGGTCGGCGACGATGGCAAAGTCGCCTTTGAGTTTCGCAATCAACCGTGGGTCGACTTGGTCGAATGGTTGGCCGACATTTCTGAATTGCCATTGGATTGGTTGGAACTGCCAGGCGATCGAGTCAACATGCGGTCGCCAGGACGTTATACCGTGATCGAGACACGGGATCTGTTCAATCGGTATCTGCTGGCGCGAGGTTACACACTGCTTGAAATCGACGGAGGGCTAACCGTCGCCAAAACGGAAAGCATCAATCCAGCGATCGTGCCACGCGTTGAACCCGATTCGCTGGGCACGCTTCCGATGCATTCATTTGTTCGCACGTCTTTGGACGTCGGTTGGTTGTCCGCCGAGAAGTTGACCGAAGAACTGAAGCCGATGATCAGCAGCAACGGTCGATTGACGGCGCTGACAACAACCAATCGCATCGAAGCGATGGACGCGGCGGTGAACTTGCGTCAAGTCGCCGAACTGCTTGCTCGCGAACTCAACAGTGATTCACGCGAGTCGCTTGCGCCTGAGTTCAAGCTGCGGTACCTGCCGGCCGAAGAGGCCAAGGAAATGCTGGAGCAGTTCTTGGGGGTTGAAAAGAAGAAGGCAACACCGCTGACGCCACAGCAAATCCAAATGATGCAGCAGCAACGCGGCCAAAACCAGGGAGCGCCGCCAGCAGAGAAGAAAGAGGAAATCTCGATCGTCGCCAATACGCGACAGAACTCGGTCATCATCCGTGCGCCGGCCGACCGCATCGCGATCGCGACGGAGTTCCTGCGGCGAATCGACGTGCAACGCGAGGACATGATGTCGCTAGCCGATGTGCAGACGCGGGTTCAGGTGTTTCGGTTGTCGTCGCTTGACCCCGAAAAATTGATCGAGATCGTTAGCGAGATGAATGTCTTGGAACCAACCACGCGAGTTCGTGTGGACGATGACAACAATGCGTTGATCGTATCCGGTTCGGCGGCTGATCGATTCATCATCTCGTCGCTATTAGAGCGACTGGACGGAACCGGACGTAAATTCGAAGTCTTGCCTTTGCGGCGTCTTGATCCCGCCGAAGTCGCCGAGTCGATCGCGTTCTTGATGGGCCAAAAAGACGAGGACGAAAAACAGAGTAGCCGTCGCTCGTCGTACTACTACGGTTACTATGGCGGCGGCAACGATGAGGAAAAAAAGGAGAAAGACGAGTTCCGCGTGTCGGCAAACATCCGTTACCGCCAGATTTTGCTTTGGGCCAACGAACGCGAAATGGAAGAAGTGCGATCGCTGTTGGTCAAGCTTGGCGAGTTGCCGCCGCCGGGCGGAAATTCGCAGACTGTACGGATCATGGAAGCGTCGGCCACGCCGGAAACGTATGAGTACTTGCAGCGTTTGCGGCAACAGTGGAGTCGCATTTCATCGAACCCGCTTGAACTACCCGATGAAGACAGTTTCGTTGATCCGAATGAACGAGCCGATGTTCAGGACGACGAAGAAAGTGAATTGGAATCCGGCGTGTCGGATTCTGAAGACGACGACGAGATGGATGCCGATAAAACGGATAACAAAAAACAGTTTGACGAAGATGATTCGGTCGCGTGGGATGACGTAGAGGCTCGACAGGGTTTGTCTGGGCAACAACAGTTGGCTGTTTTTCATCAAGAAGGTGACGATGAAGCAACTGCCGAGCCGACGGAACAACAGTCGGATGTGATTCGATCATCGAAGGACTTTGATCGTTTGTTTGGTGAAAAGAAGTCGGCACCGACTGCGGCCAAAAAGAAGCCGGCATCGGAACTGGCAGCCATTCGTATCGAGCTGGACGCAAACGGAAATTTGGTGTTGGTCAGCCCCGATACCGAAGCGCTCGACAAGCTCGAAAACTTGATGTTGCAGGTCGCGCCACCGAAACGCCCGTACCGCGTCTTCCATATCGTTCACGCTTCGGCGTACTGGATGCGGTTGAATCTGGAAGACTATTTCAAGGACCTGGAAGAGGAAGATGATTCGGACGCCGACCAGTTCTATCGATACTTTTGGGGCAGCAATGACGATAAGAAAGACAAAGGTCCGTCTGGTTTAGGGAAAGGCAACAAGCTTCGTTTTATCGACGACATTGATACCAACACGCTCGTTGTCAGTAGCGCCAGCAGCGAGCAACTGCAAACGATCACCGAACTGATTGAATTGTGGGACATTGCCGAGCCGGTCAGTAAAAAGAAGGCTCGCTTCACAAGTTTGGTTCAGATCCAGTTTGGCAAAGCGGACAAGATCGCTGAAACCGTCAAAGAGGCGTACCGCGATTTGCTTAGCAGTAATGACAAGACGTTCGCGGGTGGCAAGGGCGGAAACGCGGGTGGTGGTGGCGGTGGCGGAAAAGAAGAAGTCACGAAAAGCCGCGAAGGTTCCGGCAGCGAACTGCAGAACTCCGAGAGCGGCCGTGATGGCGGCGGTGCTGATTTTTCGTTCAAGGGAAAGTTGTCGCTGGGTGTCGACACGATCGGAAATACGATCTTGGTTAGCGCCGAAGGTGAGCCGTTGTTAGAGTTGGTGACCGAAATGATTGATCAGCTTGATGAAGCCGCGAAACCGCAGGGGGAGGTCCAAATCGTCGAACTCTCGGGTGGTATCAACGGTGAACGATTGCAGGCTGCGTTGAAAGCGCTTGGTGCCGAAACTACCCAAACTGCGGGACAAGGCCGGAATCGCAATCGTGAGTCAGCGAAAGGCGATGGCGAACCGTCTCGATGATCAATCGCCGTTGCCGAACACACTCGCTAGTGTGCTAAACTGGAGACTCACCTGCCTTTCCTTTCCAACCCTTCGTGACACCCACCTTCGATGCATCGCTCACTTTCGCATCGTTGGGCCGACAGCGTTACCAAACACTGGTGGTTAATTTTGATCGTGTGGGTGGTGGTAGCAGTCTCGCTGCGGATGGTTGCGCCACGTTGGAACGACGTTGCCTACGACGGCGACTTTGAATACTTGCCGCCCACGATGAGCAGCGTTGCGGGTGGCCGGTTGCTGGACCGTGCATTCCCTGGCGAACGGGCGCGAAGCGAGGTCGTATTGGTGATGGGACGCCGTGATCAACCGCTGATCAAAAGTGACGAGATCGTCGGTCTGGATCTACTGCGGCGGCTCTATCACCGGCTTGGCGAAGTCAGTTGGCAACGTGCGGTCCAGTATGGATACACCGGCGGGATGCCATCAGAAGACGATCCGGCAGCGGTCTGGATTCAATTGGCCGAAGAGGCCTTTGGTAAATCGATCGATGCCGACAAAAAATTCTACGAGCTGATCGCCGACTCGGTCCCCGACGATGCTCCGACGCTGACTCAGCCCCGGATGGCCATCTCTTATTGGGATCGCGGCAAACTTCTAGAACTGATCGGTGGATCCGAAGAAGCGGTTGGCAAGGATTTCGAAGCTGCGTTGATCTTGATGCCCGACCTGCCAACGGTCGCGGTTGCGATTGGTGATCGGGACTTGGTGGGTTGGAAGCCGATGTTGGACATTCTGTCATGGGATGACCGCGTTTTGGGATCGCGTTTGCGAAAAGAAAGTGCGCGGCTAGTCGTACTGCATCTTTCTAGCGAACTTGCGGCGACGGGAAACATCGCCACGGTCGAAGCGATCGAGACGTTGATCGGCAACGTGCTGCGGTACAGCCGAGGTTACACCGATCCAGGGCTCGAACTGTTGATGACGGGATCGGCGGCGATTGGTGGCGAAACTTTGATGGCAGCGCGGGACGCGATTCGCTATACCGAATGGATCACCGTTGTGATGATTTTGGTGATCTTGGCGTTGGTGTATCGAGCTCCCTTGTTGGTCGCCATTCCGATGGTGTCGATCGGTTTTGCGGTGCTGGTGTCGACGTCGCTTGTGGCGTTGCTGACGGGATTATCGATTGATCGAGTCATTCCGCGATTGGACATGCGGATATTTACAACCAGCCGAATCTTTGTTGTTGTCATTTTGTTTGGCGCGGGAACGGACTACTGCCTGTTTTTGATTTCGCGCCTGCGCGAAGAAGCGTCCAAGGCGCCATGGCCAGTTGCCTGTCGAAATGCATTGTCCGGCGTGATGGGAGCCTTGTTTGGCAGCGCGATGACGACTGTGGTTGGGCTGGGGATGTTGTGGATCGCAAGCTTTGGCAAGTTCCATTACACCGGTCCGATTATCGCGATCTGTCTGTTGGTCGGCTTGTTGGTGTGTACGACATTGACTCCGTCGTTGTTGCGCGCGATTGGCCCCGTCGCGTTTTGGCCTTCTCGCGTCACAACGGAAACGCCTAAAAACTTGTCATTATTTGGTGATCCCAGAGGTGAGGCATCGTCGGGCGGAATCTGGAGTCTGATTGCGTTGTGGTTGACGCGTCGTCCGATGACCACCTTGATCGTCGGTTTGGTCGTGTTGATGATTCCGGCGGTCTACGGTTTTAAGCACGAAGACGCAGTAACGTACGACTACAGCAGCCAACTGAACCATTCGGCTAACAGTCGCCAAGGATTGCGACTGTTATCCGAGTCCTTTGATATCGGCGAGATCAATCCGGTCACGGTCTTGATCGTTAACAAAGAAGACACGCCGCGGAAAGAATTCGAAAAGCAAATTCGTGCGATCGCAAAGGATTTGTACTCGCTAGACGGTGTTCTCGCAGTCCGGACTGCGGATGATCCGTTGGGTGACTTTCCGCCCGATCGCGACATGGGGTTATTGACCAGTGCAGCCTGGAAGCGTCGTGCGCTTCGCAATCACCAAGTTGCTAAGCGGCATTTTTTCTCATCGCTTCCCGAGCTTGAAAACCGCCTGGCGCGGTTCGATATCGTTGTGGATGGCGACCCATTTTCAATCGAGACCGCTAAACGCGTCAGTGGTCTCGGCAAGTCGCTGCAGGCACTGTCAAAGCAGCCTGATTCGGTCATCAAGGACTCGCACATCCTATTGGCCGGAACCACACCATCGATCATCGACTTGCGAAGCGTGACGTTAAAAGACAATCGGCGAATCAAGATCGCCGTCGTCATCGCTGTATTTTTAGTTTTGGTGTTGGTGATCCGGAGATTGGGTTTGTGTGTGTACTTGATCGCAACGGTATTGATCAGTTACTACGCGACGCTCGGGCTGACGCTGGTGTTCTTTAAGATCGCGTACGGCAACGACTTTGTTGGGCTCGATTGGAAGTTGCCGTTGTTTCTGTTTGTCATTTTGGTTGCCGTGGGGCAGGACTACAACGTTTACTTGGTTACCCGGATTGTCGAAGAACAGCGAAAGCTCGGTTGGCTTGCTGCACTACGCCGAGCGGTGTCACGCACCGGTGGCATCATTACCGCGTGCGGGTTAGTAATGGCGGCGACATTCTTCAGCATGACAGCATCGGCATGGTTTCCGGCCGTCGTCAATGCACTTGGATTTCAAACGTCGACTAGCGGTACGTCGCTGCGAGGGATCGTCGAACTTGGCTTTGCGTTGGGACTAGGCGTATTGATCGATACGTTTTACGTCCGCACGATCTTAGTACCAAGTTTCGTTGCCGCGATTGGTAAACGCGGTAACACCTAGCAGTTGTTGAATTGGAACATGCCGTTTTTCGGCCGAAGCGACGATTGGACACATCAATGAACCGATGGTTGATCAGATTTGCCGTGGCGATCAATCACCGTTGCCAAGGTCGTCGCCAAACGATTCTAGGATCAGATTGACCTCCGCTTCTTCGTGCTGTTCCAAGGTGTGACGAAACTGCTTGAGTCTGGTTAGAAACGTCGAGACTTTTTCAATTTGGTCCGGCGAGATTTCTGACGCTTTGTCGGCCAGTTCGCGAATGCTCTCGAAAAGGCCTGTGTGTTCGCCACGCAGTTGCTCGGCCGTAATACTCATCTGCGGTGCAACCTCGATAGCCTCTTCGAAATATCCGAATGCTTCTTCGAGCGAAAAATGGAGCGCCAGTTGGTCGCGAAAGTCACCCAACAGAGCAGTGATCTCGGGCCAATGATTGGCCGCTGTTTGAGCGTGTTCTGCGAGCGGATCAAGTTTGTCGATTAAACATTTCAACTCTCGGTTGTCGTCTTTGATGTCCTTCAAAAACGCTGCGTTAACAGATAGCCGTCGCTTCGTATCCGAAATCGTTCGGCCAACGATCGGGCTGATGGAACGTTCCATAATTCGGTCCTTGATAAGAGTAGATGCCGCATTGTATCCAATCCGGCGGACCAAAGCCAAACCCACCTCGAATCAGGCTCGATCGATCGGTAATGGAATCACAGGGTCTAAGGAGGAAACGCCTGAACGAATCATCAGCAGTCGGTCAACCCCCATGGCCACACCTGCGCAGGCGGGCAGGCCCGATCGCATGGCCTCGACCAGGGAGGATTCGACAGTCAATGGACGGCGGCCACTTGAAACGCGAATTTGGTTGCTCTGTTGGGCGCGATTGACCAAAACATTTGCGTCAAGCAATTCGTCATATCCATTGGCTAGTTCAACGCCACGCACGATCAATTCGAACCTCGCAGCACACTTCGGATCGTCCGCCGCCGGCCGAGCTAGCGCAGCTTGGGTGATCGGATAGTTCTTGATGATCACAGGGTGTTCCATGCCCAGGGTTGGCTGGATGTGATGCGACAAAATCACATCCAGCATCAAGTCGCGATCGTCGGCGATCGATTGGGCAAGCTGCACGTCCACTTTCTGGGCCATCGACACGAGCGTCTCGATCGGTTCGTCGATCGGATCGAATCCAAGTGTCGAGCGAAAGACGTCGCGATAGTTGACGACTTCGTAGCTGTCGAAGTTCAGAATCGTGGTTGCGAGATCACCCAGCAGCGAGATTTCGGAGTTGATATCAGCATCGACTTCGTACCATTCTAACATCGTAAATTCAATGTTGTGATGGTCGCCCGACTCGCCGCTGCGAAATACAGGGCCGATGCTATAGATCGACGGCGCGCCCGCCGCCAACATTCGTTTCATCGCCAATTCGGGGGAAGTTTGTAGGTATAGAAACTCGGGCAGGTCACTGGCAATTTTTAATTGTCTTGATTCGACGCAAATCGGGTCGATGTATGCGTCGATGACGCAGTCTCGCGATAAACAGGGTGGCTGGACCTCAAGGAAGTTTCGCTGATCAAAGAACGAACGCAATTCTCGCAGCAACTCTGCTCGCTGGCGGATCAGTTCGATGTTGGGAAGCTGTGAGAATTTATTCATCGATGTGGGAAAATCATTGGTTGTAAACTACAGTTGGCTCGTTCAATGAGCATCGCTAGGCGCGTTTGTTGACTTGGGTATTCTTGCCCATGACAACATGGGCTTCATTTCGCGTTTTGCCCATCCCCTTTGCCATCTCGATTGATTGTCGCCTGGAATGTCGGATTCTGCTGAAGATCGCTACGCCCGTCAAATACAGTTTGCCCCGATTGGCAGCGATGGAAATCGTCTGATCGCAGCGTCATCCGTTGCTGTGCTGGGCTGTGGCGCATTGGGCACCGTCGCAGCGGAAGTTCTGGCGCGAGCCGGCGTTGGCAAGTTGACGTTGATCGATCGCGACGTGGTTGAATGGACCAACTTGCAGCGACAATCTCTGTTCGACGAAGCAGATGCTCGCGAAGGTCGTTCGAAGGCCGCCGCCGCTTGCGAGCGAATTTCACAAATCAACAGTAGCATCAGGGTCGTGCCAATTGTCGCTGATGTCGGTGCCGGGAACATTCGCGACTTACTGGGCGAGGTCGATTTGGTGATCGACGCTGCAGATAATTTCTCGTTGCGTTTCTTGTTGAACGACTGGTCTTTGGCAACCAAGACCGCTTGGGTCCATGGTGGATGCGTCGGTGCGTCGGGGCAGGTTCGATTGTTCACCGGCCAAGGTCGACCATGTTTTCGATGTGTCGTTCCCGAACCACCGCCGGCGTCGGCGGTCCAGACTTGCGATACGGCGGGCGTTGTTGGCTCGGTCACTCATGTGATCGCCAGCCTGCAGGCGACCGAAGCGATCAAGTGGTTGTCGGGCAATCAAGCGGCCGTTCATCAAACCATGTTGTCGATTGATCTGTGGAATAATCGCTTTCGCGAAATCGAGATTCCTTCGACACTATCGGCGGGCTGCGTCGCCTGTGACAACGGCGAACTGCAGTTCTTGGACGGGGCCCGCGGAATCGTGGATCAGTCGGCCGCCGTGCTGTGTGGTCGAAACGCAGTTCAAATCAATCGCAGTCAAAACGGCGCGGTCGATTTAACGATGATGGCCGATCGGTGGAAAGGGATTGGGCGAGTGCAAGCTAACGCGTTCTTTATTCGACTGCATCCCAGTGATACTCACACGGTCACCCTGTTTCGGGATGGCCGCGTGGTGGTTACCGGTACCGATCAAGTTAGCGAGGCTCGCAGTTTGTTTGATCGGTACGTGGGCGGCTGAGGTCACTTTTTCTTTACAGGGCTATCCAGTGGAATCAACGGAAATTCGGTGGACGGCGCTCGAACATCGGCCATCATTTTTTCCAGTTCTTTGACGATCATTGGGTGATCGCTAGCGACATTCTTCGTTTCGCCAATGTCAGTCGCGATGTTGTACAGTTCGGTTTCAAGCTTGCCTTTCTGCATGTTTTGGCGGACGGCTTTCCAGTCACCCACGCGGATGGTTTGCTGGCCTCCATAACCTGTAAATTCGCGGTACAAGTAAGGTCGTTCGGGCTGCGCGTTGCCAAGCAGTGTCGGCAGTAGTGAAATGCCGTCGATATTCTTGGGCACATTTTCCGCTTGCCCAATCGCATCTAGTAGCGTTGGCATCCAATCTTCGAATCCGCTGATACGGTCGCTCGTCGAACCGGGCGCTACATGCCCTGGCCAACGAACAATCGTTGGCACGCGGACACCGCCCTCGTAGAGAGAACCTTTCAAGCCTCGCAGTTCGCCGACACTTGAAAAGAAAGTGTAGTCAACTTCCTCGCCCAGGTGAGTCGTCCCGTTGTCGCTGGTGAAGACGACGATGGTGTTTTCGGCCAAGCCGAGTTCATCGAGCAACGACAACAGATTGCCGACGTAACGATCCAGTCGTGAAATCATCGCTGCATAAGCGGCACGCGGTGTGAAGTGGGGCGTGTACCCATTGCGCTCGCGAGTGAAGGGTGGGTCGTTCCAACCAAGATCGGTGTACGGTTTTAGTTCCTCGTCGGGTACATGCAGAGCAACGTGCGGGATCATGCTGGGATAGTACAGAAAGAATGGCTGCTGGCGGTTTGTCTTAACGAACTCCATCGCTGCCGCATTGATTCGATCCGGTGCATAGTCTTGTCCTTTAAAGACGTCATAGCTGTGTGGATCGGCGGGATCCGCACCGTCGGCAAGTCCAGCGTGTCCAGGTACAGCGGGCGAATTGTTTAAGTCGATACGTTTCCCATCATTCCACAGATAGGGCGGGTAATAGCTGTGCGCGTGCGCTTGACACAAGTAGCCCGTGAAATGATCCAGTCCTTGGCGAAGTGGTTCACCGGTTGAGTCCGGTCCTCCCAGCCCCCACTTTCCGAAAGCTCCAGTCGCATATCCGTGACGCTTCATCAACTCGGGCAATGTTACCTCGTCATCGGGAATCGGTAGCTGTCCTTCCGGCGGAGTCGAGCGATTGTCACGGACGAAGGCGTGCCCTGGATGCTTGCCCGTCAGCAGTACGCAACGCGACGGTGCGCAGACCGCGTTGCCGCTGTAATGCTGGGTCAGACGCATTCCTTCAGCAGCCAATTTGTCCAAGTTTGGCGTCTTGATCTTGGTTTGCCCGAATGACCCGAGTTCTCGAAAGCCTAAGTCATCCGCCAGGATGAAGACAACGTTGGGAGGTCCGTTCGAATCGGCGCTGACCGGCGTTGTGAGTAGGGTCAGTACAAAAAGTGCTGCAGATGTCGCGACGATAAACGTAGCTGTTTTGCGTCGGAATTGATGTGGGAATGACCGGTGGAAAGCGGCCCGGATCTTGGCACGAATTTGACTCATATTGATTCCCATTCGAAGGACTGAGGGTGTGATGCGTTCGTTTTGGTCGGGTATCGGGCCGCTTGGTCACTTGAATCTACGATCAAGAAACAAGGGTGAACAACTAGGAACCACGGACGATGATTCCTGAGTTGATCACCCGGGCAGCGAGAAACCGACCTCGGCAGCATGCACAGCATCTTCGTTCCCGCATCACAAGTCAAATCTTTGGCTCGTGGCTGCCTGGCGATTCAAGAAATGGAACGTTTGCCGCTTCATTTCTCTCGAAAACATGAAATTTGCCTGTGATCGTTAAGAACCTTTTGGACGACGAATCGACGATAGGACTGTCGGTCGATCTTGCTCTCGCAATTATACTGCTGGCGATCATCGTGACGCTGGTAAGCGAGTTTGTGCCACGCACTCTTCATTACTGCAACTATAGTTGGCTCATGGCTTCATCCGACGAGATAACGACGTTTAATCCGCTGGGCAACTACGAGTGGCCGGTACGTCCGGCCGAAGAGAGTCTGCGGCGGATGGCAGGGGATTTGTGGCGAACGTTCAGACGCAAGAATGAGCCCGATCCGTTCATTTCGGATGAGTCGTTGCGGTGGACGAATCGTTCCCGGCTGAATGAAATTGCTGCTCCGCCAGCGTGCGGGCCGGTGCTGTCAGAGTTGCAAGCGACGTTCGCCGAATGGATCGCAGATCAAGAACCGTCGCACTGGTTGCAATTGGTGGTTCTTCCGCCTTGCGACCAGAATGACATCGTGCGGTCATGGGCCTTGGTCAACGACCATGTGATCCTCGAGCCACCCGCAAGGGATTCGATTTTAGATCCCGAATCGGAATTTGAGTTGCCAGAAATTCGTGGCGATGGCGTGATCGTCGTACCTCGTCTCGAGCACTGGTTCTTGCGGCATCACAACGGTTTGCGGGAAGTTCGGACTTTGTTGCATCAGTTGTCACGGCTGCAGAGGCACTGCGTGATCGGTTGCAATAGTTGGGCGTGGGGATTTCTCTCGAAGGTCGCAAACGCTGATTCGGTCTTTCCGTGCGGACTGACATTCGAAGCATTTCATGCGGCGCGTTTGCGTCGTTGGTTTAGCGAACTCGCGTCGGAGGGCGAAGACCGTGGGAGGACCTTTCGTTCGTCAATCGATGGCAAGGATGTGTTCGCCGCGTCGGATCAAAAGGAAACGCCGAGCGACTTCTTTTTTCAATTGGCGGCGCGCAGTTTCGGGATTCCATGGGTCGCTTGGCATTTGTGGCGGCGAAGTATTCGCTTGGGGCCTGATCAAGACCAAGGTGCCGAGCCAATGTTCGCCGATGAGGAAACTCTTTGGATTGCCGCACTAGAAGATTTCAAAATGCCTAAGCAGGACGTTGATTCGGCGTTGTTGCTTCTGCAGGCGTTGCTGATTCACGATACGCTCACCGCTGAACAGATTGATTTGGTCGTGCCGCTCGGTGGCGTCGGCGTGCTAGCGTCGCTTGTGCGTGCGGGCTTTGTATTGCGTCAGGATCAGCAATACGCCTGCGCTCCGGCCGCCTATCACGTCATCCGCACTCAGTTAGATGCCGCCGGTTTCCCTATGGACCAACTCTGATGCCGCAAGAAATCAATGTCAAACCGACGGAAGCAGCCGAGTCTGTGCAGGGTTCAGTCGCAGCAAAAGACAATGCAGTCCAGTTGATCAACGATCTGCAAGACATCAGCTTTGGTGAAATTGCGGTGGTGATTGTAGCAACGTGGGTTGCAATCGTTTTGGCAAGACGTGTGCTACCGTTCCTGGCTGAACGCGGTCCAAATCAAGTGAGACTGTATCTCTTGGGTGCGGTGCCGATTATTCGGTTGCTGTTGATGACAGTAGCAATCTTGTGGATATTTCCGATCATCTTCAACGTCACGTTTCAGAACTTCTTGGTGATTGCTGGTGGTGCCAGCGTCGCAATCGGCTTTGCATTTAAGGATTATGTCAGCAGTTTGATTGCTGGCATCGTTGCGATTTTCGAGCGACCATATCGGCCAGGCGATTGGGTCGAAATTGATGACGACTACGGAGAAGTACAAACGGTGGGGCTGAGAGCAATTCGTTTGCGGACCGCTTCGGATGACATTGTCACGGTTCCCCACGTGCGAATGTGGGACAGTAATATCAGCAATTCCAATGACGGAGCGCGAACGTTGATGTGCGTCGCGGACTTCTACGTTGCGCCGGACCATGACGCGGCAAACCTGCGAGAAAAACTGCGTGACGTGGCACTAACGAGCGCTTACTTAGAGTTTGACAAGCCGGTGCTGGTCATGTTGTCAGAGAAGCCGTGGGGAACGCATTACAAAGTAAAAGCCTATCCGTTTGACATGCGGGATCAGTTCGCGTTCGTCAGTGACCTAACCATTCGAGGCAAGCAAGCGATCAACGAGTGCAGTGCCAGAGAAGTCACAGCACACTACGCAGTCTCAAGCGATGATTCGGGGTAAGCAAC
Source organism: Rubripirellula reticaptiva (assembly GCF_007860175.1). NCBI lineage: Bacteria > Pseudomonadati > Planctomycetota > Planctomycetia > Pirellulales > Pirellulaceae > Rubripirellula > Rubripirellula reticaptiva. The sequence continues at coordinate 1,586,252 of NZ_SJPX01000001.1, forward strand.
GGTTTTGTGGCTAGAAATCCGCCAGAGACATGGCCGTAGCTAGCCGATTCTCTTCAATGCCTCATCAAAACGTCGATCGAATTCTGCGAACAGATCCAGTGTTTCGGGACGGTCGAGCACTTGCTGGATGTTGGCAGCCCCCGCGTCAATTTTCGGTTCTGGTTCGATCGCTTCGTCGGCGCCTGTGCCCGAGTCGGCGAGTCCTCGTGCCGTCGCGATGGCGGCAGATTTCCAACCTTTGACACTTGTAAGTGCGTCGGTCATTGCAGCACGTACGACGCGAAAATCGATCCTTGCAAACGACTCTTCGAAAGCTAGTCGCATTCGAGCAGACTGGGTTGGATCGATCGTTGCTGACTCATCACGAAGGTGCCGATCGAGAGTCCGCCCGAGCAGCACCATTCGCATGATCTCAAGGGGAACCCCTCGGATCGAAGTCACGATTGCGACGAATTTGCGAACCGGGAACAGCAATAACTTCAGCGGTGCCTTCACGGCGGTCGCGACGCAGCCGTTTAGGCAACCGCCGCTCGAATCGAAAAACGGTTTCAAATCGTCCAGAAGGTCAGTGCGTTGATGAGCCGCAAGTGTCCTTGAGACAACGAACTGTCGGCATCGACTGCGGATGACGTCATCGACGAACGGAATCGGGATGAACCGTGCAGCCGAGGATACAATTCCCGCAACGACCCATTGATGAGTCAGCCAGGTTGATCCGTCTGGATTCAATTTGTCTGGAGTCGTTTCAGGCATCGCGATTGCTTCTATCCACGCTTCGTCGGTTTTCTATGGTTGATCGGCATCACGACAGTGAAACCAAATTAATTCGCCTTGTCGAATCGGCTCCACCAGAGCGCCGTAGAAATTGACGTCTCGGCGATGGCTCATTGGCTAGCTCAGTCAGCGGCAATCGCGGCGACCAACTCGTCGAGTTCTGCTCTGTGTTGATTGAACTTCCTCTCTGCCTCGGCGACGTCTGGATGCCGAGCCATGCTGAGAATGTCTTGCAGTTCGACTGTTGCTCCATCGGTTTGGAACGTACTGAGCAAGCTTTTCAGTTTCATGCTGCGCCGAGTCAGCAGCAGCGCCGTTGCCGTCCTCGAGAGCATGTAGCGATTTTTGGTTGGCGCCGGGGAGGTCGGTTGAGGTGATGGCTGCCACCTCACGCAGAAGAATCTCGTCTCCTCCAAGTCGTCGGATTGCTTCTGCGAAGTGATACGCGTGTTCGACTGAAACGGTCACTGGCCTCTCTCTATAGGGCATCTACGTTTCGATCAACAACGCGCTGGGCGGTTACCAAGGTTTGATTTTCCAACCTACGATCAAGCCCAGACCGAATGCCCAAACCGCCGCGACTTCCGGTTTGTCTTTTGCATAAGCTTTCGCGAGACTCAGCAAATCTTTCGCTGGCTCCGCCATATAATGATCTTTAAACTCGCGTGCGCCGACCGCGAGACTGTCGGTCGCGTCATTAACAAATTCACGGGCAACACCTTTGACGTGTTCGGTGGATCGGGTTGTTTCTGACATTAGAGATTCCTAAGTTAGTGATGGAGTTAGTTGTGTCGACCTTAAATTGACGACATGCCTTGGTCGCTTTATCGCTGCATCGTCTCTATCGCGGAGTTGGTGGAAACGTCTCGCGTCGAAATTGGTTGCGGGCTGATTGACGGGGCTTCACAACCACTGCTTTGATCCAACGCATGTTTTCGGCAAACTCCCGTTTCACCTCGATCAGTGAATCGTTCGCTTTTCCGATCATTTTGGCTCCCGTTAACGCTGCAATCATGGCGACAAACATGGCGATACTGCTGACGATCAGCAACGCTTCGCCCGCGGTAAGATCAAACTGTTCGTGTAGAACGAATCCGAGCCCGATCATCGCGGTCATCGCCGCAGTCAGCGTGATGATCGCCGCTAAAGCTAAAAAAATGACCGCCTTGATGCCGCGGCGCTTGGCTTCCCGAGAATCTACCGATAGCAATTGGAATTGCAATTCGCAGAGGTCAACGATGTCGCCGATCACGCGCCCGAATCCGCCCTGGTTTCGTTCTTCGCTCATGAGCGGACTCCACGCTTGATAATCCAAGCAGCGGCAGCACCTACTGCTGTCGCTATCGCTAACGCAGCAACCGGGTGGTTGCCAATTGTATCACGGACGATTTGTAGGGTTTGATCGCCAACGCCGTTGCCTTGCTCTTCATCTGCGGATTGTCGCCTCGCTGTTCGGTCTCGATCGTAGTATCGACCGACTCGGTTCTGCTCAATTGGTGCAATCATGATGTGATGTCCTCATTGTGGTTGCGGCGCGGCGCACCGACCCCGTGCGAGTCCAAAAAGACACTACTTGCTTTGCGAATTGCAATGTTGGTGCCGGTGCGGAAAGCCATGGATGCAATTGCGCCGACGACACCACCTAACAAGCTCGACTTCGCGGCGATCGTCTCGCCTTCCGTGTCCAGACGTGTTTGCCTAACCGATGGTTTTGGCGACGGAACGGCCAGAAAACCAACGGCGGCAGCACACGCTACCGAAGCGATCGGCATTCTGCGGACATAGAATTTCCAGTCCGATAACTGCTGAATCTGCTCGCGTGCATCTTCCATGTCGTAGGGAAGTTCGCTTCGGATGGATCGCATCCGCGCACGAATTTCTTCGGAACGCATTTCTGCAGCAGTGCTCATCAGTGTTTCTCGGCTTTTGGGTTGCGTTGATTGTTGTCGTCTACGCTGTTCTTAGCGACGACGTCCGAGGAAAAGCAACGCTCCGGCCGCGACACCGACGCCGAACGCAATCGCAAGCGATTCCATCGGCCGTGAACGCACCGAGTGAACTACCTGACGCGACATTTGCTCTGATGCCGCACTTGCCCGTGCATACTGTTCGCGTGCCATCGCGGTGGCTTCGTCGACATACCGCGACGCCGACTCAGTCGCTTGATTCAAGGTCGAACGTCCATTTGCCATAGCTTGGTCCAGGAACTCTTCGACTTCGCGTTTCGTCGCACCCGTCTTTTGTTGCACGACCCCGACCAGTCGGTCGGCCGAGCCCTCGACCCGAAGCAAGTCATCGTCGGTCAATTGGCCCCAGTGTTCTTGCAGGCGTCCCTTTACTTCATTCCACTGCCCACGCAGTTCTTCTCGCGTAATCATTGAATCTCTCCTCATTATCAAGTGGGTGGTAGTCGATGTTTTGGTCAGACTCAACAAGGTGCAAAGTCCATGCCAAATCCTGAAATGCGACTTGTCGCACGGATTTCGCGGCAGCAAGTTCAACTGGCTGGTTGGTTTCCAGTCATCGTGATCGGGCAGCGTTCGGTTCGTTGTCGTAATGACGAAGTTTGACGGCGTGAATGTGGTCATTTGCAAGCTAGAAGACAACGCGGTGTTAGCTTTCGATGTGGAAGTAGATTCGCTGGTACGATCTTTGCGTAACTGCATCCGCGACGAACATTTCGCAACACGAAAGGATCTGAAAATGGTTACGAAGCAAGAGCTGAGCGGTAAATGGGAATCGATCGTTGGATCGGTCAAGAAGAAGTACGGTCAAATTTCAGATAACGAACTGAAGCAGGTCGAAGGTGACTTGAACAAGTTGTCTGGATTGATTCAGCAGAAGGCGGGTCAGAGTCGTGAGCAGGTTGAAGCATTCTTGGATGAGTGCTGTGGTGGCTCGTTCTTGGATCAAGTGAACAGCATGGCTGAGAACGCAGGCGAAACGCTGCGCGAGGGTTATGAGCATGTCGCAGACGCCGCCCGAGAGGGTTACGACTACTCCGTCAAAACGGTGTCTCGGCGCCCGCTCGAGTCCCTCGTGGCCGCGGCCGGCGTTGGGATGATGCTGGGCGTCATGATTGGCGTTTCAATCGGAGCCCGCCGCGAACGCGAGCTTTCATGGCGTGATCGCTGGAGCCGCTAGAGAGAATCCACCGGACGTGACGCGAGATTTTAGATCCCCGCACGTTGCCACCATCACTTCCGCTACCGCGTTCCCGTTGTCTATCGTGAAAAGCCCCATTCTTTTTCGTCTGCTGGTTCTGCTGCTGTTATTTGCATCAGTCTCGAGTCTTGCCTATTCGCAAGACACTCCTCCAGCTGAAGTTGAGATCGCCAATGAACCGGCGGCGACGGTGGCGGTGGATGACGTGGCTGACGATTCGGCGATCGCGGGCCGGTTGCGGCGAATTTTTGAGTCGTCCGGTTGGTATGGCGATCTGAACGTTTCGTCCGACAACGGCATCGTGACCTTGGAAGGCATCGCCACTTCAGCTGACCACCGCGAATGGGCAGGCAACACGGCGCGAAAAACGAAGGACGTAATCGCCGTCATCAACAAACTCGATGTTGACGCGATTGTCGATCTGACTTCCAGCAAGGAAGTGGTCACCCAAAGTCTCGATACGCTTTGGCAGGATTTTCTTGTTAGGTCACCTCTGCTGTTTGCTGCACTAGTTGCCTTGATGCTCACAGCGGTTTTGGCAAGGTTGGCCAGTTGGTTGCTGTTCAAGATTCTCGGCAACCGTGGAATGCGCTCGAGCCTAAAAGATTTGATCTATCAACTCGGGTCGTTGACCGTCTGGATCGCAGGTTTTTTGACAGCAACGATCGTCGCATTTCCTGGCATGACACCAGCGAAAGCACTAACGGTTCTGGGGCTCGGGTCTGTCGCAATCGGCTTTGCGTTCAAGGACATTTTCGAGAACTTTTTTGCCGGCGTTTTGATTCTTTGGGGTTATCCGTTCGATCGAGGGGACTTCATCACTTGTGATGGAATCACTGGAAAGGTTGAACAGATTACGATTCGCAACACGTTGATTCGGCAGCTTGACGGTGAACTTACTGTGATGCCTAACGCAACTCTGTTTAAAAATAATGTCGATGTGTTGACCAGTCAGCCACAACGCCGAGTCAGACTGATCTGCGGCGTCGCCTATGATGAAGATGTCGATCAATCCCGCGATGTCATTCGCCAGGCCGTCCAGAGCTGTGATTCGATTGAGGGAATTCGTACGGTTGAGGTTTTTGCGCAGGAGTTTGCAAGTTCAAGTGTTAATTTTGAAGTCGCCTGGTGGACTGGGTCGAAGCCAACCGAAATTCGACGCAGTCGAGATCAAGTCGTCGGTGCGATCAAACGGGCCCTTGACGAGGCGGGAATCGAAATTCCATTTCCCTACCGAACGCTGACGTTCAAAGATTCTGCTGTCGAGTCAGCAATGAAGAACTTAGTCGATGGTGATGTTCCGGCGTAAGCAATGCACGTACGCAAGCTTTTCTAGAACGGCTGTGTGCAGCTTTTCGGGTAGTAATGGAGCTAGACCAAGGTCAAAGTTGTATTCACTCACTTCGACCACGATCTCCAGGACGCCTGCAACCAGTTGGCTCGGATCGGCAGTGGGCGACAAGTCGAGAGAACGCCCGCCGATTTCATTCGCGGTGGTGGCGATTGCCATGATGTCAAGATACACATTGACGGTCTCTGCAAAGTCTTCCCACGGATGCATGGTCGCGTAAGCACTGACGTGGCGGGTGGACCAGTCTGCCGGCGGGCCTTGTTCGTAGTGGCGGCACATCGCTTGACCATAGTCAACTGAATTTGGCTCGCCGAACAACCGTTGGTATTCATCCCTAGCAATCCGACTGGCCCAAGCCCAGTCGATGTAATGGCCCACTTCGTGCCGCATGTGACCGATCAGCGTTCGCTGTGGTTCACCCAATTGGACTCGCAAACGCTCGCGATGCACGCTGTCGGCTTCGGCCAGATTAATTGTGACGAGACCGCTTTCGTGACCGGTAGTGACCTTCTGTTGTTGACCGTTCATGTCCACCGAATCCTCGCGAAACTCGAACGCCAGCGGATGCGTTTCGATCAACTTGTCGATAAACGGAGGTAAACCGAGTTGGTCCAGCTGGACGAGAAGTCGGCGTTTCGCGGACTCCATTGCTGCCCATCGAGCGACACTGTTCGGTCGGTTTAGTGACGGAATGACCTTGGTGAACTTGCACCACCGGCAAAGTTCATTGGGCGCTGTAATGAATGAATGGCAAACACGATAACGTTGGTTTCGACAGGGGAACGCGGCGGTGCCGCATGCATCGCAAGCCGAGGAATCGTTTCGGGCAGTAAAACTTGTCAACGCTCCGCAGGGAACGCATCGGCCGACCGTTGCTCTGCACGAAAGGCAGAGGGTGTTGTTGAAGAAGATGCGATTGCCACAACGGCAGCTTCCGGTTTTCATTCTGGCGACCTACGCAGAGCTAACGGCGGTTTGAACGTTCTCGGGGTCGAGCAAGTGGTCACCACTTTGCTGCTCATTCGCCCAAACTTTCATCCCCGTGCATTCCGCGTCGCCTCGCATGGTTGCAAATGCAACATCCGCGGCATCGCGGCCCGTTCCGATACGAACGAATCCGCCAACCGGCGCCAATCGTGTGGCGTCAAACAAAAACCATCGGCCATCAAAGTACGCTTCAAAGAAACCGTGAAAGTCTGGTGGCTGAAGATTAACGGCGTAGCCTGAAACATATCTTGCTGGGATCCCCATCGCTCGACAAAGGCTGATTGAGACGTGAGCATAGTCTCGGCAGACACCGGTTCGCTGCAGCAGGACGTCGCAGGCCGTTGTTGTCGGTCCCGTACTGCCTGGTGTGTAGGTCAACTGGTCGAAGGTCCAATTGCAAATTGCCGTCGCTCTTGAATAGCCCGGCACAAGATGACCAAATTCTTCGCTCGCGAACCGAAACAACTTATCTGATTCGCAGTATCGGCTCGGGTTCAAGTAGGTCAGTACGTCTGCGGGAAGTTTTTCGTAGCTTACTTCGCCTAAGTTTGTTGAATCGACTTCCTCAGCATGAAGCTCAACTGTCGCTTGGTAAGCGATCGTCAGTTCACCTGGCAGGGCATTGAGACGCAACAAGCGGTTACCTGATTGCCCGACGGCACATTCATCGACGGTCTGGAACGGTGATATTTCGATCGACTCGTTGCTAGTCGCTTGATGCTCGTTCTGTGCGACAGATAAGTTCAGCAGGAAGACAGTGGGTTCTTTGACAAGATAGTGCAGTCGGCTACCGACGAGAATTTGGTTCATTTGATTTGTTCGTTTTGTGTGAAGAACTAAGAGGAAATTTGCACATCGCCGCTATCACCAATTAGGTCGTTGATCTGTCGAAATAGCTTTTCAAAATCAACGGGCTTCGGGTGAAGTGCGTCACAGCCGGCGGCGATTGCGCGGGTCTCGTCATCAGGTAAAGCGTAAGCGGTCAATGCGATCACCGGAATGCGTTTCTCGGCATCGGCGGCTCGGATTTGCATGGTTGCTTCTAAACCATCCAGTTCCGGCATGTTAATGTCCATCAGAATTAGCGAAGGCACGGACTGCGCGGTGGCTAAGACGGCCTCGAGTCCGTTGACCGCCGTGACCACTGCGAAGCCGCGCTGCTGCAGTTTTAGCGTCATCATTTCGCGAATGTCTTCGTGATCGTCAACAATAAGTATGGTGGTCATGGTTCGTGCCTTTACAAAACGGTCGGGACGCAGGCTTGCAGACGCTTCGGCGAGATTAGCCGAAGGCTGGAAGTCTACGCTGCGGCAACAGGATCGCGTCGTTTAAGGATGGATTCGATTTTGGACCGTGTTTGCGAGTGAGACGTTGTCATGCTTGTTGCTCCCACTTTGCGAAACTTAACAAATAGTTTGTCAAAGTTCTTAAACTTGCCGAGACATGAAATGATGACCGGTCCCGTATAGCCTTCCCCACGAATAGATCTGCACAGGTACCGAGCTTGAGCAAATCCGCCTCTCGGCAATACGACAATCACGACAGCTGCCGGGTTGCGTCGCAGTATCTCTCGGCCGACTTCTTCCGGCAGGGTGTCGTCGTCAACCGTGTCAAGCTGAAAGTGGTCCGCACCGCTCAGCCGCAACAGGTTCAGAACGAGCGACTCGCTAAAGTGGTGCGATACACAGCCAATGACGGTCGCAGTGTCTTTGCTCTCGCATAGTAGTTCCGATTCTGCGCCGGCTTGCTCGTTGGTTGGATCGGTGTGTTCCTTGAGCTTCGAAATCAAACCACCAACCAACGCGAATAGGCGATTTGTGTCGGCGTCCGTTAAATGTTCTTCGTCATGATCGAGCCGAATTCGCTTGAGTGACGGGATCAAGATTTCGTCGCAAGCAGAGTCCAGGTCGTTTTCGTCAACGTGTTCCAACAGCATCTCCCTGGCACGATGCTCGTCATTGGCAAGCAGGCGTTGATAAAATCGCATCGATGCCTTGATCTCGACCTGTTCGCCAAGCAGCGTCGACAGTACTTTGAACCGAGGCACGTAGCGACCCAGCACGACCAAGCAAACGGTAAGTGGTGTCGAGAGCAACAAACCGACTGGGCCCCATAGCCAACCCCAGAAAACTGCTGCCAAAATTACCGCGACGGCCGAAATTCCTGTGCTTGCGCCATACAACCACGGTTCAAGCACGTTGTTGCTGACAAGTTCCATCGTGATGATGAGGGCGAAAACAGCGACCGCGATGCTGTAGCCGGGAAAGACCGACAAGGCGATTGCTAATGGGAATATTGCTGCAGCGGTTGGTCCAATGTAGGGAACAAAACGCAAACACGTCGCCAGCACTCCCCAAAGAATTGCGTTAGGAAAACTGCCACTTTCGGTCATGGTACCACCGATGACGGTTAGCCCGACGGTAAGTACGAATCCGTACGATGTGTTGACGATTGTTTGGGCGATTAGGTAACGACTGATCCGGCCTGCCGCTTCGTCGAGTGCCTCGGTCGTCGTGACGTAGTTGCCATTGCTCACCACCGCGATAATTCGGTCTCGCAGATCTTCGCGGTGAATCAGCATGAACAACGCAAACACGCTGACCAAACCGGCCGTTGCTAGCGGACTCAGAACTGTACCAGCGGTGGTGGCCCACGATGCGAGCGGAAGATCGTCCTGCACCTGTTGTACGTACAGCGGTGATTTGGCCGAAGTGCCATCGTGTGGGACCTCTTTCCCTTCGCTTCCCATTTTGGGCAGCATCTTATTCCAAAACGTAGGCTCGACGGTTGCCTCTTTCTGCGGCTCCGCGCTCTCCTCGATTGCTTCAGAAACTTCGTCAGCGAGTTCCCCAAGCGAACCGCCCACGCCCGTCGTCATCCCACCAAGGCTTCGCGCCTTGGCAACCAGTTCGCCTTTGTGTTTTGGCAGATCTCCAACCAAGGTAGTTAGCTCACGACCGATCAGCGTGAAGCCGCCCGCAAGCAGTACGAACGCTAATGCCGCAGTGGCAACAACCGCCATCACGTTCGGCACGCCGAGGCGTTGCAGGCGATTGACAATCGGGCTGAGTAAAAACGACAACAACAGCCCTAACGACAGCGGAATGAACACATCGCGCGCGAAATACATTGCCGTGACGGCCAAAATAACGGCCAGCAATTGCGCGACCGCTGCGATGGTCGCCAGATCAGATTTGGGCTGTTTCATTCAACGGTAGGGTTTGCTTGTGACAGGGATCGGGAAGTCGTGCCAGCACACTGTTCACTCTTGCAGTTTTGTGCGATGCAAGCATTGCAGTGATGCAAACGTTGTACCGTCATGCTATTCACCCACGGTGACGGTAACCTCACCTGTCTCAGTTGACCGTTCGACCTCTACGCCGCCGTTGGGCGTGTTGACATCGACGATTTTTTCTTTCCGGTCACAACCGGTCAGTAGCAAGGAAGCCACCAACAGGGTTGCGAGCAATAAAAGTTGCGTGGTGCGCTGAACTGATTTCATGGTTTGCCGGATTGTTGGGCACACAACCCCCAGCCTGCGATCAATTAAGGACAGGCTGATGGTGGGCGATAAGTTGAAAGACGCCATTCCTTAGTTGTTTTTGTACGCGTCGCGCAGATCACGAACCTTGTCGTGGCCGGCTTTTACTTTAACGTACTGCGCGGTTAACACATCGTTCATAGCACTGCCCGCGGTTTCCTTCAGGACCTCCTCATAAGCTTCCTTGATGTGATCCTCACCACGTTCGGCTTCGATCAAGATCACATAGGGATCGCCTCCGTTAATTTTCGCGCGAATGTTGATCCAAATTCGATGCGTTTTCGCCGCAACACTTCCGTCATCCTCGGCCTCTTTGCCGTTGAACTCGACGAATTTCTGCAGTTCCGAGGCCATCGCTGAACGCTCGTCTCCGAGTTGCTTGAATAAAGCGGTCAGCTTTGAATCGTCAATTTCTTCGGCCGACTCATGGAAGCCATTGTATGAATCAATATTGGCTCGAATTAGCTCTTGCAGTTTATTGACGGTAGTTTCGTTGAGATTGGTTTTGGTTTCCAAAGACATGGCTATTTCCTACTTTCTAATTTTCGTTTACTGCACACGCGACGTCGCAGTGCTGCAAAGCTGAAGACGCAAACACCATGCCGTATGCCAGTTCCAGATCTGGAGTTCGCGAAACGCCGGTCTTTCGAGCAAGTGCTGGTCGTTCGTCGACCACCCTGGTCTTGCCGCGATCACTTTCGGGTGGGCTGATCTGCATTCCGTTGGTGACTGAAATACCTTCGCGATTACGGCCTCTTCGCTTAGAATCCCTAGGAGACTCACTCATCGTTCACCGTGAACGCGGCACAGCAAGTCATTGCGGCGACCCTGGTCGTTTGTTTCAACCGAAAAGACATCTATGAGCAAAGAATTTCCTTCGTCGTCGCCACTGATTGTCGGCGTGGGAGCTTCCGCTGGTGGGTTGGAACCATTTACGGATCTCATAAGCTGTTTGGGGGATACGCCTGGCATGGCGGTGGTTTTTGTTCAGCATCTCGACGCAAGGACGACATCGTCGCTTTCCGAATTGCTGTTAGGCAGTACGGCAATGGCTGTTGTCGAAGTTACTGGGCGAACGAGAGTCGAAGCAAACACCGTTTACTTCTGCCCACCAAAGAAGTTGCTGGCCCTTCGCAACGGATCGCTGATCGCAACGGATGATCCCAGCACGCAACTGCAACCAACGTCGATTGATCACTTCTTTCATTCAGTAGCCGAAGATCAGGGCGAACACGGGTTGGGCGTGGTGCTGTCTGGTGCCGGCAGTGATGGAACATTGGGTTTGAAGGCGATCAGCGACTGCGGTGGTATGACGTTCGCGCAAGAAGCCAATTCGGCGAAATATGATTCGATGCCCCGCAATGCGGCAACCACGGGCGTTGCCGATCATGTGCTGCCCCCGGCCGAAATCGCAGCTGAGCTGTTGAAGTATCGAGACTACTTGTCAAAAAACGCTGTGGCTCTAAAGGGTGAATCACTCGTCGAAAACATCGAAAAAGTGATCCCCGATATTGCCGAGCAATTGTTGCAGGCGACCGGACATAATTTTCGACATTATAAAACCAGTACGCTGGGGCGTCGAATTCAACGCCGCATGCAAGTCTTGAAAGTCCTTCACGTCGCTGACTACTTAGCAGTACTTCAGAAAGAGAAGGATGAAACTCAGAACCTGTTTCGTGAGTTGTTGATCGGAGTCACGGCCTACTTTCGTGATCTGGAATCATTTGAGCGATTAGCTAAGGTCGTCATCCCGAAACTGTTTCATAATCGACAATCCGATGATCCGGTACGCATTTGGATACCGGGCTGTGCTACGGGCGAAGAGGCCTACACGATTGCGATTCTATGTCGCGAGCACATGGAATCTCTCGACAGGCCGACGAGTGTTCAGATCTTTGCCAGCGATATTGACGAACGAGCGCTCTCGATTGCTCGTCAAGGTGCGTATCCCGTTGGAATTACCGAGAACGTCAGCGAGGAGCGACTGCAAAAGTTCTTCGTCAAGAAAGGCAAACGCTATCACGTCCGAAAAGACATTCGCGAGACCGTGCTGTTTTCGCCGCACAACTTGATTAGCGATCCGCCATTTTCTCGCCAGGACTTGATTTCGTGCCGTAACTTGTTGATCTATCTCGGTCCGCACTTGCAAAAGAAACTCATTCCGCTGTTTCACTACGCGCTTCGGCCCAATGGATTCCTCTTTCTTGGACCAAGCGAAACCATTTCGTCACACGGCGAACTGTTTCGCAGTGTTGATGGAAAGCACCGCATCAGTCAACGCAAGGGCACCGCGATCGGCCGCAGCGCGCCCTTAGCGATGCGAACCGATAACGGTGGTCTGGTACGTCCACCGGGAAGTTCGCCGCTGGACGATGACAAAACAGACGTCGTTCAAATCATGCAGCGAATCATTCTTGATGAGTTCGCACCGAAGTCAGTAGTGGTCGACGAAAACGGCCAAGTGATTTGTTCATCCGGCGAAACCAACAAGTACTTGTCGACGGGTGAAGGGGCTTACCAAAACAACATTGTCAAAATGGCTCGGCGTGGATTGCGAATTGGTCTGCGCGCCGCGCTGATGGAAGCAAAATCGAAACGCCGACGAGTGACCCATGAAAACGTGTCGGTTCAAACCGAAGATGGGAAGCAACGAGTCATGTTGACGGTTCAGCCCATGATGCGACTGGGCGAAGAAACGGGCCTGTTCATTGTTGTGTTTCATGACGTGGGATTGCCATTGGGCCTAAGTGTCAATGCGCCTGGTGTGGAAGATGAATTGATTGCTCGCGGCACGATCGACCGTCAAGCGGACGTGATGATCGAGCAACTCGAACGTGAGCTGACAACGACGCGGGACGATCTTGACCAGACTTTGCAGGAGATGGAAACGGCAAACGAGGAGTTGAAATCGTCCAACGAAGAACTGCTGTCGATGAACGAGGAACTGCAATCCGCCAACGAAGAGTTGGAAACATCGAAGGAAGAAATTCGTGCCGGCAGCGATGCGATTTCGCGAGCCAATAACGATCTCAAGAATCTCTTGCGCAGCACACGCATTGCGACGATTTTTCTTGATGATGATTTGACCATTCGTAGCTACACACCTGCTGCAACAGAAATTTATGGTCTGATCTCAACCGATGTGGGACGACCGTTGACCCAGATTGTGCCTGACGTCAAAGAAATGCCGCCGCTACCAAAGCCAGAGTCGCTTAGCCGTGACGCGCCGATGGAACACACTATCGCCGCCAATAACGGCAAATCGTACATCCGACGCGTGTTGCCTTACCAGTCGCGGCGGGGCGTTCAGGAAGGAATGGTTGTCACGTTCAGCGACGTCACGGAACTGAAGCGATCCGAAGAAGAACTCTTTGATGCAAAGACTCGTCTTGATCTTTCGCTTAGCGTTGCTGATGTGGCCCCGTGGAACTGGGATATGCAAGAGAACGGACCGATTTCAAGCCCGATGCTCAATCGTGTCTTTGGTTTTCCTGAGGACGCGACGCCGACATTGTCGGAATTCATCGAACGAATGGACGAGCCGGATCGCGATCGGGTGGCGGCGGCAATCGAGCATTCCATCGAAACGGGTGAGACCTATGACATGGAATATCCCATTCGCCGGCCCAACGGCGAGCAACGGTACGTTCGTGCTCGTGGTGATGTTCGGATGTCGGAATCCGGTCAAGCGAAAGACTTCTTCGGTGTTGTGGCAGATGTAACGGATCGAAAACTTCGTGAACTCGAGCTTGTCGAACGAGAAGCCGACTTGCGCCGGGTGATTGACCATCAGCTTGGACTTGTCAGCGTACTCGATTTAGATGGAACGCTGTTGGAAGCCAACGCAACTGCGCTTGATGCCGCAGGAGTTGGTCGTGATGACGTGATAGGAAAGAAGTTCTGGGAGTGTTATTGGTGGAGCTATGACGAAGTTGTCGCCGCGAATTTGAAAGAGGCTTTTCAACGAACGATGGCAGGCGAAGACGTTCGGTACGACGCTGTCATTCGCGTCGCCAACGACGAACGAATCACGGTCGACTTTATGATTCGTCCGGTCCGGGATCGCAACGGCAACATCACTCACGTGATTCCGTCGGCTGTTGACATTAGCGAACGAAAACGAGCCGAGGAAGCCGTTTATCAGCGTGAACAGCGTCTGCAACTTGCGCTAGATTCCGGCGGAATGGGGTTGTGGGAATGGGACATTCCGTCGGATCGCATCACTTGGTCCGATCAAATGTACGCGATGTTTGGGTACATGCCTGATGAATTTCGTCCGAGTAAGGCGGGCTTTCTGGAGGTCGTTCATCCCGACGATCGACCCATGTTACAGAAAATGATCAAATCCGCTTTTGCAGGAAACTGTCAATCACATGAGGTCGAGTTTCGTGTCATCCGCGGCTCCGACAAGTCGACGGTGTGGACGCTCAGTCGCGGTACCATCCATCGTGATTCCGACGGCAACCCGTTGTCCATTGTTAGCGTCGCAGTCGACGTGACGGATCGGAAGATGCGGGAAACAGAATTGGCGGATCGCGAGGCGCATCTTCGCCGAGTCATCAACAACCAACTGGGACTTGTCGGTGTCATCGACCTCAACGGTAACCTGTTGGAGGTTGATGAACGTTCGCTCGCGATTGCACAAACCCGCCGCGATGAAGTCATCGGTAAGCACTTTGCCGATGCGCCATGGTGGAATTATGACTCAGCGGTGTCGCAGCAGATGCGAGACGCAATGCAACGTGCGTTTGAGGGGGAAGTGATGCGATTCGATGTGTCACTGTTTGCTCATGGAAGTCGTGGTGTGATGATCGATTTCATGATGGCACCGGTCTTTGATGCAGACGGGAAAGTCGAATACCTGATCCCCTCAGGCGTCGACATTCGCGAGCGGGTTAGGATCGAGAAAGAACAACGGTCGGTGACCCGCCGCATGCGAATGGCATTACGAGCTGGTGGGATGGCTGCTTGGGAATGGATGCCGACCAAGAGTATCTGGACACCGGAACTGTATGCGTTGCTAGGTATTGATGCAGGTCGAGAGGCGAGTCCGGACCTGTTCTTTTCGTTAGTTCATCCTGACGATCTCGAGTCGATGAAAAAATCATGGCAAAAAGCGGTCGACGGTTCTGATTCTTACGACAGTGAATTCCGAATCATTCGGCCCGATGGCCAAGTTCGCTGGTTGAATGGGCTCGGTGAAGTGGTCCGTGACAAAGCCGGCCATGTGGTTCGCATGTACGGCGTCAATTGGGATTCGACTTTCGACCACTTGCAGTCCGAGGCGCTGAAAGAAAGTGAACGCCGTGCGCACGAAGCAAGTGCCTCGAAAAGCGAATTCCTGGCAAACATGTCTCACGAGATTCGCACGCCAATGACTGCGATTCTTGGATACACGGATTTGGTTGCCGACATGATTGATCATCCCGAGGCCGCATCGCACCTGCATACGATCCGTCGTAACGGTGACTTTCTTCTCGACATCATCAATGACATCTTGGACCTGTCGAAAATTGAAGCTGGCAAGTTAGATGTCAGTGAAGAGCGTTTTTCACCGCAGCGATTGGTCGAAGATGTGCGCAGCATCATGGAGGTCCGTGCGTCGGAAGAGAATTTGAACCTCAGTGTCGAGTACCACGGTGCAATTCCAACAGTCATTCAAAGCGACGCGAAAAGATTAAAACAAATCCTGATCAACTTGGTGGGCAATGCAATCAAGTTTACCAAACAGGGCAGCGTTAAAATCATCGTTCAGTGTAAAACTGCGCAGCGAAAGATGCGATTCTCGATCGTTGATACCGGAATTGGCATCAGTGACGAGCAGCAAGCAAAGTTGTTTTTACCCTTTGCCCAGGGCGATGGGAACGTCAACCGCGAGTTCGGCGGAACGGGGCTTGGGCTGGCAATCAGTAAGCGATTGACTGAGATGCTTGGCGGTGAAATTGAACTCGATAGCAAGCTTGGCGTTGGTAGCACATTCGTGGTTACGGTTGCAACTGGCGATCTGGCTCACGTCGACATGATCGAACCATTAGCGGTCGCCGGTAACGAAACCATTGGTGTAGCGACAGAAGAGATTCGCTTAGACTGCCACGTTCTGATTGTTGACGATCGACGCGATATTCGTTTTCTCAGTAAGCGATTTCTGACGAAAGCTGGCGCGACCGTTCACGAAGCCGAAGACGGTGAGGTTGCAGTTGCAACTGTAACTCAAGCGATCGACTCTGGCGTTGTCTACGACCTGATCTTGCTCGACATGCAAATGCCGAAGCTTGATGGCTACGCCACCGCACAGGCGCTTAGGCGTCTTGGTTTCGCCGGTCCAATCATCGCACTGACCGCCGATGCGATGCAGGGCGACATGAACCGATGCATTGAATCTGGTTGCAACGACTATCTCAGCAAGCCAATTGACAAAGCAATCTTGCTGAGGAAAGTTAAGAGCTACGTGAAGTGAGCGTTGAGAAGCCGCAGCGTACACGCCTCGCCGCTGAATTACGAAAGACCGGCGAAGTCCGGCGGCATTCCTTCGAGCGGCCACCGGCTTCGTGCCCAACACACGCTGTCACGGATCGCAGTTATGCAATGGGGCCGCGACGGCCCATTACCAACCCGATGATGAACAACACAATGAAGACAACGAACAGCACTTTTGCGATCCAGGCTGCGGTGCCAGCGACGACGCCGAAGCCGAGCACACCAGCGATCAAAGCAAAAATTAAGAAAGTCATAGCCCAGCCTAACATGGCATTCTCCAAAAGTTGAGTAGTTTTTATCGCTGCGGTGAACATCACCGCTAAGCGATTGCAACCTAAACAATGCGATTGCTGTGCCAAAGCCTGTGATCGCACTGTGCAGGCGAAGACGTTTATTGCTTAGCGAGGATTCAGGCCTTTCGTTCGCCACGGTTCTTGGGCGATCATCTAAACGTTGGCTTGTTTTGGGTCACCTTGGTTTCGGACCGCTCATGCCGCCGGTGCATCTAGCCAAGCTGATCACGTTTTCGATTGTTTAGCAGGAATGAAACGCATTCATTGCCAAGAACTGGACCTTGAAGTATCAAGTCCGTGGTGAGTTGTTTAGCGAACTCGCGGCCGGTCAATCCGAGATCACCGTAGCCAGCTTCCTTCACAACCGCTTGCGTCGCACCGAACGCAATGAAGCGGATTCCCGCAAGTGCCGCAGTCGAAAGGCACATCGGACATGGTTCGGCGGTTGCAAGTAGCCAGCAGTCTGAGAGCTTCGTTTTACCCAAAGACTGGCATGCCTGTGTGATCGCATTCACCTCTGCGTGCGCCGCCGGATTGTTGGTCGAGAAAACTGTATTGCAAGTCACCGCGACTTCTTCTCCGGTCAATCGGTAGATTGCTGCTCCGAACGGACGTTCGCCGCGTTGCACACCTTGCTTGCCCTTCTGCAAAGCCACCTTCATCCAGTGCGATAAAGTGGAACTGCGGACCGAGGCAAGATTGGTAGAAGTGTGCATGTTGCTCTACAGTTTTTCGTTTTGGTCGAAATTGCGTCGAGGTAGATCAGATCGACTATTGATTGTCGACTTCTTCCAACGCGTCGGCTTTTGCCTCGCCAGCGTCCTCGATTGCGTCCGCCTTTTTCTCGCCGACCACTTCCTTTTTGTCTGCTTTCATTTCGCCAATGTCTTCGATGGAATCAGCTTTTGCTTCAGCAGCGTCCTGAACAGCGTCGGATGCGTCGTCCGTTCGTTCACGTAGATTCTCAGCAGCGTTCTGTGATGCATCGCGAGTTGCTTCGGCAGACGACTGAGAAGCATCGCGGACGTCGTCTGCTTGTTGTTGGGTGGTGTCGCGAATGGCGTCCGCTTCTTGATCGAGTGCTGACTCATCACAGCCAACCATCGCGAACGTACAAAGGGTCAATACACAGGTAGCTAGCATCTTCATCGTCTTATTCCTTGAATGGGAGAAGTTTGCCCGCTTGAAACCACGAGCGTCGCGGTCCAAGTGGATGCAATCGATGTGCCAATATCCATTCCGTTGCTGAGTCCAGCACGGCGTCGGCATAGTTGCGGAGTACTAGAAGCCGGCCTGGGACGGCAGAAAACTGTTGGTGGGAGGCTGTGATGGTGAACATCAGGTCAGGTCAAAGGCGTCGCGAAATCAACGCCGGGTCGGGTGGCACGGCAGTTGCGACACCAGGCTGATCGACAATCGACCTTGCTTGCCCGTAAACTTGACTTGCTCAAATAACCTCATGAATTCCAACGCTGCAGCCGACGCCACTTCCGCCGTCCCTCATGCCACACCAAAATCGAAATGGTCTAAGCCAATGCCGAGTGTCCTGGTTATCGACGACGACCGATCCATCCTTGCCCTTGCCCAAAAAACGCTATCTGCGATTGCCGATGTAGAGACCGCTGCGACAGCCGCGGAAGGACTTGACAAGCTTCGTGGTGGCGATTTTGACACGGTTCTATTGGACATTCAGCTTCCTGACCAAAATGGGCTGGCTGTCTACTGTGAGATCCGTGAGTTTGATCGACGCATCCCAGTTGTTTTTATGACCATCGAAGCAGCCAGCAGCACGGCGATCGAAGCGATGCAGCTTGGCGCGTTCGACTACATCGGAAAACCGCTTTCGGTCGAGCCGCTACGCGACTTGATCGAGAAGGCGATCGAACAGAGGCAAATCAGCAGCGTTCCGGTCGCGATTAGCGCCGACGACCAGTCTGCGGATACGGCGGGTGAGCTGTTCATTGGTCGCGCACCTGCCATGCTGGACGTTTTTAAGGCAATTGGAAAAGTCAGCAAACAGGACGTTCCGATTTTGATCCGTGGCGAAAGCGGCACAGGCAAAGAACTTGTTGCTCGCGCACTTTATCAGTACAGCCATCGCGGTGACGAAACCTTCCTGGCCGTCAACTGTGCTGCGTTGCCGGACAGCTTGTTGGAAAGTGAACTGTTTGGCCATGAGAAGGGATCATTTACAGGAGCCGAGTCTCGACGCATCGGTAAGTTCGAGCAGTGCAACGGAGGGACATTGTTCTTGGATGAAATCGGCGATATGGCCGCGACGGTTCAAGCCAAGGTACTGCGGGTCTTGCAAGAGCAGCGATTCGAGCGAGTCGGTGGCAACAAGGAACTGACGACAGATTGCCGAATCATCGCGGCAACGAATCGGCCGCTCGAACAAATGGTCGAGGACGGTGAATATCGAGAAGACCTTTTGTATCGGCTCAACGGAGTCACAATCGAATTGCCGCCGTTGCGCGAACGGCTCAGCGATGTGCCAGCGCTAATTCAGTTTTTTATGTCGCAAGCCAAAAAGGAATTCAACAAGCCAGACTTAGAAGGATTGTCGCCCGAGGCAGTCGAACTATTCAAAGCATATGACTGGCCCGGTAACGTACGACAACTTCGAGCCGTCATTCGGCGATGTGTTCTCGATACGGTGATGCCCGTCATCACGCCCGATGGTCTGCCAGTCGAAGTAACCAAGGGCAGGTCTAGTGCCGTCCCGGTGGTCCGAGAAAATTCCGCAGGCGCTGGACTACCCGAACTCGTCAAACGTTTGCTCGAAGAAAACTCAACCGACGTCTACGCACAAGCGAACGAGTATATGGAGAAGTACGTGATCACCGAGGTGTTGAAGTCTACCGATGGTAACCAGAGTCAAGCCGCCGAAATCTTGGGCATCACCCGAGGGAAGCTGCGCGATCGTATCTCGACGTACAGCATTTCGCTGACCAGCAACGTGCAAGTCGGTTAACCCAGTCGAAGACCACGGCGTTGAAATTGTGAACGCCGATACGACCTCGCTAGGCGGCAACGAGTTCTTTTGTGCAAGCCTTGGACCCGGTTGACAGTATTTTCTACGACCAGGGACATCAACAGTGTTGGTGTGATCACTGCGTCCGACGCTCTGCGGTCGACCAAGGGCCGGCGGACGACTCGTTCTTGTCCGGCATTCTGTGAGCGAGCGTGCGGACGGGTTGGCGTTTTTATCTTCACTGGCCCAACAAACGACTACGATCCAGCCTGGACCACAGGCTGGGTGTGTCGATCGCTGCAAAGGACGACTAGCAGATTCGAAACCAGCGTTGCCCGTTGGTCGTCGGTGAGTTCGACAATGTTGTCGCGTTTGAGGTGGGCAAGGGCCATATCAACCATGCCGACCGCACCATCAACGATCTTTGTCCGAGCTGCAACGACGGCACCGGCTTGTTGGCGCTGCAACATCGCGGATGCGATTTCGGCAGCGTAGGCAAGGTGGCTGATTCGGGCTTCGATGACCTGGACACCAGCCGTTTCAAGCCGTTCTTGGATGTCGTCACGGAGCATCGTGCAGATCGCGTCGGTGCTGCCGCGAAGCGACTCTTCGTGGTCTTCGCTGTCGTAGGGGTAGCGAGTTGCCAAGTTCCGCAGTGCTGCTTCGCTTTGAACTTCGACGAAGTGAACGTAGTCGTCAACTTCGAACAGAGCTTCGGCTGTGTCGGTGACTCGCCACACGACGACCGCCGAAATTTCAATAGGATTGCCGTCTTTGTCATTCACTTTTGACGGCCGGCTGGCTGATCGTGACTTCGCTTGCACGACGGTTCCTGCAGCGTCTTTTGTTTCAGGCGTCGAGGTCGTTCCCGTTTCAAAATTGCGAATCCGCAGGCTGACACGTTTTTTAGAAAGGAATGGGTTGACCCAGAAGAAACCGGACTCTTTTACAGTGCCGCGGTACTCGCCGAACAGCAGTAGGACGCGAGAATCATTCGGAGCGATCGCCATCAACCCGAATAGGCTGACGAAACCGATTGGGATCATCGCGATGCCCAAGACCGCAATGAATCCGTTTTCCAAAACGACTCCAGAAATCAACAACAACAAGCCTAGCAACATCAGACCGAGAGCAACCACCAGTCCAGGCCAACCCGAACTCGGAACGACCAAACGTTCCGGGTGAACCAAGGCGGCGTTTTTTGTGTTCGACGGAGAAGATTGAGGAGAGGATTGATTGGACATCGCAGGAGACCTTGAGAGAGAGAGTTCTGGAGCAGGCGGTCGGTGTTCGACCGCATAGCAGTTAGCTGGGCTCAATAGGGGTGCGTTCGGGGCGCAGATGATTTTCCAATAAAGACGTTTTAGCGAAAGCCTTCGTCGCTAGAGGGTCCGTCGGTGCACAACTCAAACCTAGGATGGCAAGAGGTTCCTGCGCCAATGCGTCAAGCGATCGAATTCGACAACGAATCCAAATTTTTTTCGGATGAATTCGTTCTTCACGCGGAAAGCCTGCTCGTAAATCAAGGTTGCCGTTTTGTGCGTCGCCAGGTGACCAAGTGTGGTCATCGGAAGTTCGTGGCAACTTTGCAAAGTACGGTGGTTGAGGGGCCATTTCTCCAGCAGCGAATGTTGTCTTGGCGACGACACATGCGGTCGGATTGACTCGGTGCTCGTCCGAGTAGCGGGTGCGCTCGTTTCGGCTGGTAAAAATTCATCAGCGAATCGCGCAAACGATCGGTCTGAACGCTTTAGTATCGGAAAACTCGTGTCCGAAGACTTTGAACGGATTCGCACGACTGAACGGTTGTTTCGTTTTTCGGTTTCACGTGTTGAAATTCGCTGCTTGCGATCATCAATTGAATGAACGTCCGATCACTGATTCGAACGGGATAGAGTTCCCAACATCCTTTTAGGTCGGCGGGTTGAATCACTTTGGTGATCAGTATGATTCGCTGGTCTCGGCGGACTTCTGCGTTTGCGAAGCCTTGTCGTTTGCACGGTGTTGATGTGTTGACGATGGGGATGTTGGCGACGACCAATCGCGTCACTGTGGCGCTCGATCCTGGTTGCGATAGAAGGATTGGATCACGACGGACGCCAGTAAATTTGATTGACTTGCTGTTTAGGAGTCGATAGCTTCAAAGCAACATGTGGATTCAGTGGCAGCGAGTAATCCAACAAGTTTTTACGACTAGCGAATGTCGTTGGGCAAGAGGCGGGGTAATTCATGCGTTGCATCTTTTCTTTCATTTTGGTTCTCTCGTTGTTCGCCGTGACATCGGCGAAATTTGTCGTCGGGCAAGACCCGGACGCTCCCAGCCCTGATGCTGAAAATGTTGAATCCGGGGAGTGGCGAGATCCGTTCCAGCCGATTTCAGTTGTCGAAGCTGACAATGTGTTGGTTCTGTTGTTGGTCACCAATGATGAACCACGTGCGTCGAGTGACGCAGGCAATCACGACGCCAATAATGACGCCGGCCACAAAACGAAACGTGACCAACGCGGTCAAGTCGCGGGGATTGGCGGTTGGTGCACGGACGTCTTCGCCGATGCGTACCGTGATGTTCGCCGCAATCGTCCCGATTTGAAAAATCAAATCTTGTTGCAATGGTTGCCGGCGGGACTACCGCGCGAGCTGACCGGCGGACAGCCCGCCAATGTGCCCGCACGCGCAATGTTGTTGGTCTGTGATGGCAACTATCGACTGCTCAGTTTTTTAGTAGGCGTACCTGATGCCGCCGACCTGCAGACGCTGATCGAAGACGCGCAAGAGTTTCAGTTGTTGAGCGGATTAGAAAACGAATCGTCTGGATCCTTGGTGATCAAGCTTGCCCAGCGATCGAGTCAGCGTGTGCCGCGGACGTGGCGTGCTGTTTTGGAAGAGACCGTTCTGATGATGGACGAAGAACTTACCAAGGATCCTGTCGATCAAATCCGCTGGCTGAGTGATCGGTTCACTGATTTTTACTTGGCTGACGTTCGATTGAGGTTTGGTTTGAGCGATGCAGCAGACAAGGATCGATTGACTGTACTGGAACAGCACATTCAGACTCGTAAGCCGTGGAGTGAAACGCTGATCCCGTTTCTAGCGGGAATTGACGTAGAAAAAACGTGGCCAGCCTTGGTCGAATCCGTCTGGGGACACCAACCGGTCCGAGCAGACATTGCCGTCAGCGATTTGGCCGACGAGATCAAAACAAATCCGAACGAGGAAACGTTTGTGCTGTCCATTCAGCCACCACTGTCGATCAGTCGCGTGCCATGGCCACCGGAATCCGATTCAACGGTGCCTTCGATCGAAGTTTGGCAAGAGGTCCACGCGATGGCTAAGCAGTTGAGCTTTCACGATGCCGATTTGCAGCAACTTTCATCTGTCATGAGGTCGGCCGAGATGATGCCGATTGATATCCGCGGTACGTCTTTGGTTCGCTACGTTGTCTTTCCACCCAACAAAAAAAAGCCGTTGCTTGTTTTCCAAGGTGACCCGCCCGGTCGTGTGCTCGGATTGATGAAACGTTTTACGAACAAGTTGTCTAGGTAGCTTCTCTTCTCTCTACAGGTCGTATCATGAAATCGTCTTATTGTCGCTCCTTTCAAAGTAGAACCTTGCAACGTCGCTATTCGATACTAGCGGGGACGGTCTGGACGCTCTCGATGGCGTTATTACCCGTCTGCGATGCGGCTTCGCCGATCAGTATCGAGCAAGGACGCCAGTTGTTTCAGAAGAGTTGGTCGCCGGGCAATCCCGCGATCAGCAGTGATGGACTGGGCCCCTTGTTCAATGGGCAATCATGCGTGGCCTGTCACAATCAAGGCGGTGTGGGTGGCGGTGGCGAGGCTGAATTCAACGCTCACACAATCGGTATCGAAGAATTGAGCATTGTTGGTGGGCCGGTTGATGATGATGTTGTCAAAAGGATGGTCAGCACGTTTCATCCTGGATTCGTGCTTGGTGACGGCACAGTCATCAATACTCTAGCGATGTCGCACCACGGTGGTTCGTCAGCATTTTCTCAAGGTCGTGCTGATTTTCTGAAACAGTTGCCAGCGGAGTTTAGTAGTCACGGTGGTCCGGTCAGTGCATCCGAAACTCGTTTTGCAACGGCGACGCCTGTGTTGTTCCACAAGGAAGTCGGCAACTATCAGATGTCCCTTCGCGCTCGCCTTTATCAACGCAACACGACGGCGCTGTATGGAGCCGGTTTGATCAATCAGGTTCCCGAATCGGCGATCCGACTGGCCGCAAAGAAACAGGAGGGCCATCCAGAAATCAGTGGTCGGCCGGCGACGCTTCGCAGTGGAAAGATCGGGCGTTTTGGTTGGCGTGCCAATGTGGCGTCGCTGGTCGAGTTCACGGATCAAGCATGTGCAAACGAAGTTGGACTTGAAACCAAACGCAAGCCACAACCGGCTGACCCGATGATGCCGGGTTATCGAAACTCGGGAATCGATATTTCTGACGAACAGATCGAGGCAATGAGAGATTTTATGGCAGCGCTGCCGGCGCCGACGCGAGCCATCCCGAGCGAATCGAAAAAGCGGATCGAAGCTGAGCGAGGCGAGCAACTATTTGCATCGGTGGGCTGTGCGGTGTGTCACTTGCCATCGATTGGGCCGGCCAACCAGATCTACAGCGACTTGTTGCTGCATGACATGGGCTATGAACTGATCGACTTGAATCACGCCGAACCCTATATCGTTCGAACGACTCCCCAATCACGTATCTCGCTTTCTAGCAATGAGCGAGTTACTGGCACACAAATGGTGGGTGGCTATTATGGACCGGCAAGCCAGATCAGTGTCGACGATGTCTTTTCGACTTCGAAAACCGGAGATTTCTCGAGAAGCAATCGAATCCGAATCGGGCGGCCCTTAAAGAGGGGATTTAATTTTGTCGCGCCGAACGTGCCCGAAGCTCGAATGCAGTTGGTTGATCTCGATTCTAAGGACACTCTTACTAGCAATACGTTCAAGCAGGAAGCTTATGACTCGAATCGAGGGCGCGTGGACAACGCCACGGTCACGCGAGAGCAATTGATCCGTGAAACGCTGTACGTGCGAGTCCATTTCGAGCCGACGAATTTTAACCAAGAATGGCGTACCCCACCGCTTTGGGGTGTTCGCGATTCGGCGCCTTACATGCACGATGGTCGGGCCGAAACGTTGCTCGAGTCGATCTCCATGCACGGTGGCGAATCGGCTGGCACTCGAGACCGTTTCTTGCAGCTTTCTCTGTCCGATCGGCATGCGATCATTGCGTTTCTCAACACGCTGGTTGCTCCGCCGAACGCGCCTCAGATGGCGATGTAGTTCCCCGGTCTCAGCCAAGGATGGGGCCACCGCAAGGTTGGATCGACGGTAAGTCCCGTTGCCCCAGCCTTGTGGGGAAGCGCATGATGAGTTGCCATGGCTATTGCCGGATGTCTTCGGGACTGGTTCGGCAGGCCGTTGTTTCTCGCCAAGCGTTGCTGAAAACTTATGCCGGATTTGGAAACTTTGCCGCCACTTCGCAGTGTTCATACGTCGAATGTGCCGGAGATCCTTGATCATTTTGGGATCTCGGTAATGGTCACGACCTATCAGGCTGGTCGGCTTGTGATGTTGAGATCTCAAAACGGTTTGTTGAACACGCACTTTCGATCGTTTGATAAGCCGATGGGGCTGGCGGTCGGCGAACACCGACTGGCAGTTGGTGCGGCAACCAGTATTTGGGAATTCCATGACCTGCCGGCCGTCAGTGAAAAGCTGGATGCAAAGGCAAACGCGGGTGCCGAGCATCCCGTACAGCATGATGCGTGCTTTTTGCCTCGGGCTACACACTGGACCGGCGATATCCAGATCCACGAAATGGCTTGGGTTGGACATGGAGCCGATGCTGACCTTTGGGCCGTCAATACTCGGTTCAGTTGCCTGTGCCGGCGAAGTGATCGATATAGTTTCGAACCGATTTGGCGACCTCGTTTTATCGACCAGTACATCCCAGCGGACTGTTGCCATTTGAATGGCTTGGCGATGCGAGATGGCGAGGTTCGCTACGTCACCGCGCTTGGCGAAACCAGTGATGCCGGTGGTTGGCGCACCAACAAACGCGATGGGGGCATTTTGATCGATATGCGTGCCGACGAAGTGATCGCGCGAGGGCTCTCGATGCCGCATTCGCCGCGATGGTATCGCGATCGATTGTGGGTGCTGCAGTCGGGACTGGGCGAGATCGGGTACGTTGATGCGGCATCTGGTGGATACGAATCGGTTGCGTCGCTTCCGGGGTTCACCCGGGGCTTATCGTTTGTCGGGCCGTTGGCGTTCATCGGGTTGTCGCAAATCCGAGAGTCGGCTGTGTTTGGCGGCATCCCGATTGCCGATCGCGAGCTTGCCGACCGAGTCTGCGGCGTTTGGGTCGTCAATATTGAAAGCGGCGAGACGGTGGGCTTTGTGAAATTCGAAGACGCGGTGCAGGAGATCTTTGCGGTCGAAGTTTTGCCGGCGCGTTACCCCGAACTAGTTAACGATGACAAAGATCTGATTGCGGGTTCATTCGAGTTGCCCGACGCAATGCTTGCCGACGTACCACCGGATCTTCACAGCGAATGAAGCTCGATTGAACGATTCGCTCTTGAGTCATTTCAAAAAAATCCTCGCTCTCGGACACTGGGCCCGAGAGCGAGGCAGGTTCGATTCAATCAATCGTGGCAAACAGCTTTGCGGAAACGCACCGGACTACTTTGCACTGGCGGTTTTCTTCAATTCATAGTCGATCGGTTTCTTGCCCGGGATGAATTTGCTGAAACCGAAGGGCGTTGGTTTGTAATCGCCAACGATCGAGACATCAAAGTCTGGCTTGATTGCGTCTTCCATGCCCAGGCACCAGAAGGCCGCGTTGACCAACATGCGGCGAACGCCTTCGCTTGGCAAATCGTCGGCTGATCCCATGGTCGTGGCGAACACTCGTCCGCCTTTGTAGGTGCGAGTCCATGCAACTGGCATCATGGGATCGTTTCGCTTGTCAGCAACCGCATCGTCGTTTGCGTTCATGCCCTTTAAAATCTGTCCTTTGATGATCACGTGCCCATCGCCCGATAGCGGCAACGTGACTGCGTAAACGTCCGTCGGTCCCCAGATGTCGCCCGCAGCGATACCACGTGCGATTGGGTGTTTGGCGTCCGCGACGATTCCTCGCGTCGATTCGACACCGTGATTGCCATGGTGTGCGACCCAAGTTTCACCGAAGACTTGTTTGCCAAAACCGCCTGTGAAGTTGTCGGTCTTGTTGTTCCACGAATGCTTGGCGTACTTGCGATCCGCCGGTACATCGAACGCATGAGTCGATGTTCGCATTCCGATCAGCGGTCGGCCGGCTTCGACATAGTCGTCGATCATCTTCATCTGGTCATCGGGCAGGTTGCGAAATCGCAATCCCATGATCACGAGGTCCGCCGATGCGAGTGATTCAAGTCCAGGAATGTTGGAAACATGGTCCGGGTTGATCTCGCCCGTCGCCGGGTCGATCGCAAACAGAACCGTGCACTTGAATCCCAAGTGTTGGGACAAGATTTTCCCCAGCTGAGGTAACGCTTCTTCGCTTCGATACTCATGATCGCCCGACACCAAAACAATGTGCTTTCCGGCACCGGGGCCTTCACCGCCAGCAAACGTTAGCCATTGCTTGTCAGGGTTCTTTTTGCCGCCATTGGCTGCAGCGACCGACTGATAGACGGGATGGTCCGCCCGTCCGCCGGCACGCAGGTAGGCAATCAGGTCAACAATTTCTTCTTCGGTGAATGTGTCCAGCAATCCGGATGGCATCATACTGGTGGTTGCCGGTCGAGTTTCCTCGACCGAATCACGCATAACCTTGGTTTGTGCGGATGGATCCAGCATGTTGGTCATCACGGCTAATTCCTTGCCTCGCATGTTGACGACCCGGCCAACGATCACTCGACCATCATCAGTCAAGAACTGAGTCGCTCCGTATTGGTCGCTAATCACCTTGCTGGGTTCGATCATTGAAACCAGCAAGTCACGAGTGTTGAAACGTCCACCGGCCGCTGTCAGGTCAGGCCCCAGGATTCCGCCTTGAACGCCCATTCGGTGACATTTGTAGCACTGTGCTTCGCCAAAAATCTCTTTGCCTCGCTCGAAATTTGGAATGTGTGATTCGTCGCTTGCTGCGGCAAGCAGGTCGTCCACCTTCCATTGTTTGACCAAATCACGCGGCGCCTTTGCGGCTTCCTTTTCTGTTGTAGCTGGTGGATCAATGACCGACGCAAACGCGACTTTCTGTTTTTCGGAAAGTCCTTGGACAGCTTCTTTTTTGATGTTGTCGATGAAGCCGCCGAACGACATGCCACCGCGTGCTGACTGAATGTTGCTGAACCAAGTGAAGTACTGGCGACGCAGATCTGGGTTCCAGCCTTTCTTCATATTGCGAAGTGCCATCGCATAATAAATCTGATTTTCTTGGCTGGGCGATGCCTTCATTTCCGAAACGATTTTTGCGGTCGAATCTGGTGCACCAAGATAGATCAATACCTGCGACAGTTCGCGATCAAGTTCGTTTTCGCCGGTTGGGAATTGGTTTCCAATCTTTGCCAAAACTGGTTTTGCTTCGTCGGGCGTGATTCCACCCAATCGAATCGCGACCAGGCCGAATGCGCGAAGCCAGTCAACTTTTTGACTTGTTGGCAGCGAAGACCAATCCAGTTCCGATAGCGCAGCCAAAGCAGCGGGCTTGTCAGAATCTTTTCCATTGCGAGTCAGAGCGATGACGCCAAGAATTCGAGCTTCAGCGTTTTCGAGCGACGTTACTTTGTCACGCCACTGTTCGATCGGTTGGTGTTCCAACGCGATTCTTGCCGCACAGCGAATAGCTCGATCTGAATGAGCAAGGTGTTCCAGAATCATCGGCAACTTATCGGTTGCCGGCGGGCCGACGTGCAACGATTCGAGTGAGTGTCGGACACCACGCAAACGGGCTGCTTTGGCGTCAACGGAATCCGCCGGTTCATCGTCAAGTTCACCGGTGTACTTGATTCGATAAAGACCGCTCTGCGTTTGTCGGCCGCCAATTGTGAAGTACATCGATCCGTCCACGGGATGGATCAAAATGTCGGTGACGGGCAAGGGAGCAGCGGTCGTGAACGTCTTGTACGATCCTGTGTATGAGCTGCCGTCAGGAGTCAGTTCGACCGCGTGGATGTTTCCATAGCTCCAATCGCAAATGAAGAGGCTGTTTTGGTACTTCTTTGGAAATTTGGCGCCGTAGCCAAAGCAGATGCCAGTGGGCGATCCAGGGCCAATATCAACGGCGGCACCAAACGAATCCGGGTAATAAGAAGGCCATTTTCCCGTGCCGTTTCGCCATCCGAAGTCCACGCCGCTGATGACATGGTTGATGCGAGTCGGTCGGTACCAGGGCGTGCCGACGTCCCATTCCATGTCCGCGTCGTACGCGAAAAGTTCGCCTTGTTTGTTCAACGCGATGTCGTATTCGTTTCGGAAACCAGTCGCCATCAGTTCAATGTCGCTGGCGTCTGGATTAAACGACAGGATGAATCCGCCGGGCGCCATCCGGTCGGCGTTGTGTCCTCGTGCATCGGGCATTCGACCGAGCAAGTGATCTTCGTCCCAGTTCTTCGGTGCGCGGCTACGGGCGATGTTGTCGGGAAGCGTTGTGTTGTTGCCGGCACACATGATGATCCGCTCGCCATCCGGCGTCAGGATCATCGCATGCGGCCCGTGCTCCGATCCACCATTGAGCGGCAAGATATGCTCTTTCTTGTCGTATTGGTCATCACCGTTGGTGTCCGTCAATCGCCAAACACCTGACGGAAAGTTCCGGGAGTTGACGTTCGCGTAGAGCGAACCGAACGCACACAACAAACCTTGAGCGCCTTCGAATTCGATCGTTAGCTTTTCGACTTTTGGTTGGTCGCCGCTAACGTCGATCCGGTACAAGCCGCCGTCTTGGTCGCAAGCGATCAAACGGCCTTTAGGGTCAACAGTCAGACTGACCCACGAACCTTCTGTTTCGCCGGGGACTTCGTAGACTAAGTCGACTTCAAATCCTTCGGGCAAGCTAAACTGGTCAGCCGGCGTGACACCTAGGCCGCCAGCAACGCCGGTTGGCGTCATCAAGACCAATGTGGTGATGCAAAAGAAGAATAGCGATAGGGATCGCATGAGGAACGAACCTTTTTTTCGAGGAGGGAGGGTTGGGTATCGGAGGCGAGGTCTCCGATGATAACGACCTAGGGGCGGATCTTCCAACGCAGGGGAAGTGGATTTCGTTTCGGCGAAGTCATCACAGACGCGGCGGATTGCCAATTTGCTATGCTATCGGCTTCTAAAACGACCGTTTTTGATGCGTCTCAGGGAGTTACACGCCATGCCATTTCAAAACCAAAATTCCGCGATATTACAACGAAGCGTTGGGTGGGACGCCGAACTGTCGGCCAGCACTTCCGAACGGGAACGTTTGCACAGCTATATCGCGTTTCAAATGGCGTCTGCTGGACTGTCGCCGCCTGATGATGATCCCGAATCGGATTCAATGGCAGCGTTTTCAGCCGGCATTTTGGATTCGCTTAAAGAAAAGAACCGCTTGTTGGCTGAACACCGGGCGCCAGTCGATGGTCGAATCGAATCGTTTTTGCAGGACTATTTTCGCGACGAAGTTGGCGATTCAGCGCTGCGATTGCCAAGCCGTTCGTTGACGCTCGATCGTCACGGCATGGCTCGCGAACTGAGTTTGCCGATTGGCGGCGACCATTACAAGAACGAGTTGGTCGAAACGCACCGCTGTCTCAACGGGGTTCTGAATAATCCCAGACACGATCGTCGCACGACGGCGGGCACGTTCCACGTCGCTGAAGGTGGGTTGCCGATCCCCGGTGACAAGCGAGCGGTGCCGAAGAATGTGTTCGTGAATTTGTTTCGAGCCGCAATGAATCCGCCCGAATCACTGATGGAGTTGCCTTATTCGTCCGATTCAGCAACGCCGGCTCACACTTGGGTTTCGCTGTTGCTGCGCCCGATGGTTTGCCCGGCCGTCCCCGGATACTGCGAATCGAAGTCGCTTGAAGTCCGGTTCTTTGCGCCGGGAACGCTGGTCAGCAATTTGGATTTTGTTGAATCTATCTTTGGTAACGCTGGCGATCCGTTGATTTCCGCCAATGACGCCAGCTTGGACGTGCACGGTTGGAGCGGGCATACCGGTTGCGTGATCCTGGCGACGCACTTGACATCGTTGACGAAAAAAGAACTCGGTTTGCCGTCTTATGAAGAGGCCACGGACCGTCAACGACGCGATTCGATGTGCTGGAAGGACGAGAACGAGAAGTACAACGATGGCGGCGCGTTCAAGCTAACCTGCCGTGACGCGTCGGGCGTGATGGTGACGTTGATCGCGGATAACTATTACGGTTACTGCAAGAAAGAAGTGAAGACGCAGATTAGCTTTGCTACCAACTTGATGGGCAATACCGAAGAGGAGCACGCCGGTGGTGCACTTGCGTTTGCTTCATATTCACTTGGGGAAGAATTCCAAGTCAACAGTCGCCGATACAACGGTCGGGCGTTTGACGACGTCGCAGCCCAGTACCGTTCGTTCATTGATGTTCAACCTGAAGGTTACGGCATCGATCGATCGGATCCTTCGGTCATCTACATTCCAGAATCGGGACGAGCGACGTTATCCGAAAAGTGCATCAAGTGGACCAAGGACGGCGTCGAGCAACGGATTCCGCTGTTGCCGCGGAATGTCTACATCGCACCGAGTGGATACAAAATTCAGCTTGAAAAGCACCCTGCCGCTCCGTCATGGCGATTGATAGGAACGGTTGGCGAAGGCATTTTCTGCCACAAACCTTGCACGGTCAGTGGCGGTGGCAAGAGTGAGATCAGCAAGAGTCTTCGTGACTACATGTTGTACGGTCCGATTTTTGTCGCGGATCATGAAAAAGATTTTGCCAAGTTGGACGAAATCTTTGACCGCAACTACCAAGATCGCTGGGACCCCAATACCGACGACAAGCCCGTTTACTCGGATCGTCCAAGTCGCAGCGTGCTAGACCCAAGTCGCAGCCTTGGCAGCATGATTCAGTTGTTGACGCCTCAGCCGAACTTTAGTGCCGAATACAACGAATGGCTTGCTGGAATTCCGGATCACGTTTATGCGTTAGCTTTGATCATCAAGCGATTCATCAAGCCAGGCATGGAAGAAGACTGGAAGAGCCACTTTGGTGTCGACATCGTCAATGGATCGGCCGGGCACGAGCTTAAGATCGGCGATCGGTCGCTGGTGGGGACGTACCTGCGGATCGGATTGGACGAACAGCGTTGGCGAACATTCAAGCTGCGCCAGGACTTCATTGCGGCCGCCAAAGTCCAGCGCGAAGACGACATTAGTTGCAGCGTCGTCGTGCCGGCTGGTGCTGTTGGCCAAGTTGGTGCGGGTGTCCCGGTCGCCGGCAGTTATAAGTTTGTTGAGAACTGCGAATACCGATTGTTCCAGCGACCCGATGACGCGATTCACCGTGGATTGGATAAGCAGACAGAGATCGATCTGTCGAAGCCTGGCAGCTTCATCAGTAACTTCCAAGCGTTGCCGGTCGAGATGGCTCGAGAATTGGTCGAAGACGCGATCGAGTTTGATAAATACAGTCAACCGATCAAGGACATGCTGTTGCAAGCGGCCAAGCGTGAAGATGGCTTCGTCGTTAGCACCGCCCACCCGCGAGTGCTAGCGGATGGTTCGCGAACAACGAATCCACGCTACCTGCAGAATCGGCCTGACATGGTCAACTCGCGTGATACCTATGTCGCGATGCGAGGCATGCAGTTGCACCGTGGATTGCCCGATGGTGCGACCGCGCACGCGCCGGTCGGTTCGGTGCTGAGCGGTCGTCGTAACAATCCACCTGAGCAAGAAAAAGGGATTCGGTCGTTGGCGGTCTATTCGCCACTGCACTACCAAGAGTTGCCCGAATTGGTGATGGATTACGTTTGCTCGTTGACTGGAAAAAGCCCTAGCACAACGGGTGCGGGCAGTGAAGGCGCGCTAACCAAGGGGCCCTTCAATGCGTTGATGCCATCAATCGATCTGAACTCGATGGTCGTATCGATGATCCTGACGGAATTAGCTGGTTTTAGTACTCCGGCCGGACACATTGGTCCTAAGTTCGCGATCGGACACGACATTTCGTTGTTGATCCCCGAAGTCTGGTGCCGCATGGGACCAGAGGAGCGTGATCCGATCGCGTTGATCAAAGCGAAGATGTTGGAAAAGGTTGACGACTTTGAAGTCGGTGGCGTAACGATCCCAGCCAGTCGCCTGGGCTATCGGATCACTCGCAAGTTTGTACGCACCTACTTGGGGCGAATCTTTGATAACCCCGGCAAGGTGTTCCCCGATGAACTGCTGAAACCCGAACTGCAAGATAGCGAGTCGTTTGCTGACGGTGTTCTGCACATCGCCGAAGCTCAGAAGCGAGTCGCCCTGCAGTACATGTCCGATGGTGGCTACGAGCTAGCGTGTCCGCCGTTGCAAGCCGTGCTGAGCATCATGGCGTACGGCGAGTACGAAGGTAAATCCATCGCGGATCCCGAAGTTCGAAACCTTTTCAATCGCGATGCGATGCTGGAAAGTGATTGGTACAAGCGACGGTTGACGACCAAACGCAATCGTGACTTGGATCACTGGAAGTCGTTCGAGACTCGGTTGAAAGCGGTCATCGAGGAGCTATCGCAAGGTGAAATGTCGATGGCTGAAAAGGCCGAAACCGAGCAAATGAACAAGCGCCTGCAGTTTGTTCGTGACCAGATCAACGAAGTCTCGTCGCCAAATTACGAGCACTCGTTGATCGGAACGCTTGGGGCTGACCCGATGCAGCCGTCATTGACAGACAAGGCGATGATCAACAAGTTGGCCGGCGTCTGATTTGCCGTTTATGTCTTCGGCGTCAGGCCGGACCCAGCGGCCTGGTCCACCACGAATATGACATTCGGGTGGGATTGCAATAGCGACGCGGGGCAGTCGATGGTCATCGGGCCTTCGATTGCCTCGGCGACCGCTTTTGCTTTGCCAGCGCCGGTCGCGATCAACACGATTTGTTTGGCTTCCAGGATGGTTCCGATGCCCATCGTGATCGCGGTCGTCGGGACGTCGGCGATTGATGGGAAGAATCGCGAATTGGATTCAATGGTTTGCCGAGTTAGCGAGACTTCGCGTGTGCGGCTGTCGGCGGCTGATCCGGGTTCGTTGAATGCGATGTGTCCGTTGGTGCCAATGCCAAGCAATTGGATTTCGATTCCACCCGCTTCGGTAATTTTTAGTTCGTAGTTGGCGACGTGTTTGGCAACGTCCGGGCATTTGCCGTCCGGCACGAACGTATTTGATGGGCGGATATCGATCAGGTCGAATAATTGTGACTGCATGAAGTGGCGAAAGCTCTGCGGGTGGTCCGCGTCGAGCCCGATGTATTCGTCCAAGTTGAACGAAGTGGCTTGGGCAAAGCTAAATTCGCCACCGCGTGATCGTTCAACCAGTCGCTGATAGCAGCCAATCGGGCTGCTGCCGGTGGCAAGTCCGAGCACGATCTTGGGGTTTGACTTGATTGCGGCTGCGAAAACATCGGCCGTGTACTCGGCGACATCCGCGGCGGTTTTGACAGTTACGATCTTTGGTGAGTTTTTCATGCTATTTCGTCTTCAAGCGTGTTGATTGTTGTCATCACCAAGTCAGTCAGTTGCGGTAGGCTCAGTTTCGCAGCGATCGTATCGCGCACTTCGTCTCGCAAGAATACTCGCACTCGCTTGACGTGATTGTCGAACTGGCGATGGGCAAGTGCTGCGGTCACCGGCGAGACGTCGCCCAGCGGTCGAGCGGTTCCGTCGCGTGCAACCACGTCGATATTGATGTCGACTTCTAGTTTCACTGGCGGCGCGTCCACGAGGACATCGACCGCATGCACGACGGTCGAACAGGTGCTTGAAAGTTGCCCGGCTAACCGTTCGGCCAGAGCGACCAGCCACCAGTAAGGTTTGCGAGCGAGTCGCGAGTGAACTTCATCGCCGTCGATCACGTTGAACTCAGCAGCTCGCTTGTAAAGTCGACGACGAGCACCAAAAAGGCCGTCTGCCAGTGGTTCGGCGACGCTGCCTTCAGCGGCCCGTCGCAGGTTGGCGGTCCACGCCGCGTCGTCCATCCTTAGCGTCGATTCGAGGTCCAAGCGGTGTTGCAGCAAGAACACGCACCGCTGCAGCATCGCGGTGGCCGATCGCACGGTGTGATGCCAGTACACTTCGCTGAACATGATGTAACGCGAAAATACCATCATTTCTGCCGCGGTTCGGCCTTTGTCACTGATCGCAAGCTTTCCCGTTTGGGGATGGATGCTCATCGATGCAATCAAGCGGCCGGAATCAAAGTTGCGGCCATACGGAACGCCGGCGTGCAGGCTGTCGCGTTCCAAATAATCCAGTTTGTCGACATCGATGGGGCCGCTCAGGCAACTTGCTAGGAAACGATGCCCAGGGAGGTGCAATCCGGGGCTTTGTGATGCCGAAGCTTCCTTTTTAGGACAAAGTAAACCTAGCAGGTCAGCAACGTCACAGTTCCAGTCTTGTTCGATACACTCCGTTAATTCGGATCGCTGGATCCAGTCACCGATGCGAGTTTCGTGTTCGCCCAAGCCGCTCAATCTCATGTCTTCGATTGGGTGGCAAAACGGCCAGTGGCCAACGTCATGCAGCAAGGCGGCTAGCACGAATGATTCTGCCATTGGGACGTCGACCATCGCATTGAAGTTGGCATCGCCAGCAAATCGCGTCAGAACTCGCAGCGCGTTGTCGTAAACGCCAAGTGAATGCTCGAGTCGCGAATGAGTGGCGCCGGGATAGACCAATGCGACCATGCCGAGCTGGCTGATCGATGCTAGTCGTCGCACCGGAGCGGTGTCCAGGATGCGGCGGACACGTGCCGACATGGGCACGTCTTGAGCCGGCGGGATTCGAACAAGCGAACCGGTTTGGAACAGCGAGGTCAGTTCAGGAAGCATGCGATCGAGGCTAAGTCCGAAAGGTGGCAGTAGCTGCGTTTGGCAGCCGAAAGCAGGCCTGCGCAAACCGGCCGCGTAATTGTGGCGACGCTGGTTACGGGACCGGGGTACCGGTCGCCAGTACGGCGCCGCTTAGTAAGGCCAGCAAAAGTGTGGCGATCAAATACAAGCCGACATGAGCTAAGCCGCTGGCGAATTCTAGTTCGAATGTTCCCACTGAAATCAGAGCTCCGATGATCAGCATGGCCGAGAATATGATGCCGAACCACATGAAGGACATGTCGGACGGCGATTCGAAGTCAGCGACGTAAGCGGGCACAAACGCGTACAGCAACCACAGGGCTGAAAACAAAACGGATCCGATCAGGACTCGGTTACGAAGTTCGGCACCGACGTAGGGGGCAAGTTCAGAATCGCGGACGAACGTGTACCCGGCCCACACCAGCGGCGGTGCGACTGCCAAAGCACCAATGGCAAGAATGACCACCGAAACGCCGCCGGTGACTCTCAATCCAATCGCGATCCCAATCGCCGCCAAGATAGCGCCGGCCGTGATCAGCAATCCTTTGCGGGTGACATCGGTTTCGCTGCGTTTGAGTGGCTTGAGGACACTTTCGCCGCTGCGAGTTTTAGGGGCACCGTCGTCAGGTGCGTGAATGACGACTTGTTCGTCCAGCTCGGGCACCCGAATCTGGTTCTTACAGGCCGGGCAGGGGCCGGTCTTGCCAGCGAACTTGTCACTGACCTGGAACCGCTTCAAACACTTCGGACAGGTGACTTGGATCGGCATGGTAGAGAATGAGTCGGTTGCAGGCGGCGAGTTACAGGTGTCAGAAATTTCGGGCGTCAGAGATCAAAATCTTTGTGATCAAAATCTCCGTGAGATAATACCAGACATCGGATTTGTTATTGTAGGTGCTCTCAGAAACATCACGCTTGCCATGGCAGTGCCGAATTTCTGATGTCGAATGACCTTTTGTTTCCAGTCCTCCAAGCCCTTTTTCTTGATGCCTACCGCTCACGTTGTTCTTTACCAGCCCGAAATTCCGGGGAATACTGGCAACATTGGTCGCACCTGCGTCGCTGCGGATGCAAAGCTTTGGATCGTTCGGCCCGCCGCGTTTCAGTTTGACGATGCACGCGTCCGCCGGGCTGGGCTGGATTACTGGCAGCACCTCGACCTTGGTGACGCCGATAATTGGGAACATTTGGTTGAGCAACTCGCACCGCGACGGTTTTTCTTTCTATCGCGTTTCGCCAAGCGGACTGTTTGGGACGCCGATTTTCAGCCCGACGACGTGCTGGTGTTTGGGTGCGAGACATCGGGGTTGCCCGACACGATTTTGGATCCTGATGACCCGCAGGCGCTAAGTTTGCCGACATCGCGTCACGTCCGCAGTCTAAATTTGGCGACCACGGTTGGCATTGTTGTGTACGAACACCAACGCCAGATTCGGCTGGGACAATCATGAACACACAGCCAATAATCCGACGTCGCCCGCCCCAGATCAGCCTCGGTTTCATGATGCTGATGATGGTGGTTTTTGCCGTGATGTCGGCTGGCTTGCTGTACGCCGCGCGCGTTCCGGCCGTTCAGGATGAACTGAGTGTTCTGATGACGGGTAAGTCACCCGCCGCTGGGCATGGAGTAAGCAGGATGCCGCACATCGTATTTATCATGTTCACCTTCACATCGCCCCTGCTGCTCGCTGGCGTCTTGTCGACTGCCATGGGGGTGATGCGTTGGTTGGATCGTCGCAAATCCAAGCCGACCGTTACAACGACACGAACCGTCATGCTGGACAACGTCACCGAAGATTGATCACTTCGAGATTTTTGCTTTCCCGATTGGTTCTTTGTTCGTTTGGTGCCGTCAAAATCGCTGTTCTCGAAGCAGGCTGCGACTTAGTTCGAAATAAAATATCTGGTTTCGCTGAAAGTCCTTTTCCCGTTTTTTGAAGGCAACTACTGATGTTCTTGAGTTCTCGATTTCGGATTCGTTTTTCGAGTTCGGACGGTAAAGTATTGCCGCTGATGATGTTAGTTGTATTACTGGCGACGGCTTGTTCGTCGGGCTGTTCCAAGGCTGAAATGAAGCAGGCGTTGGAAGAAGCCAAAGTAAAAACACAGGACCTAGCCGCTTCGACTCAAAAGGCGGTCGAAAAGCACTTGCCGTCTTCGGGCGAAATCACGCTGCGCACGACGCCGGCAACCAAGACGACTGGTCGGGCAACGTTGGAAGTGATTGCTATCGGAAATGGGCGGCCCAATGTTGTGCAAGTGACTAGCTATGACCCGGCTAATTCGTCCAAAGACTATCCGGCGATTTTGTTGCATGGCACCACCGACGCGTCCAGCGTGTCGGCGCTAGCGGGCAAGACTGTGTCATGTGATGTTTACTTGCATGCGTCGCGAACATCGGCGGTTGCGATGACGGGACCGGGCCAATCGGCACAGTTGACGTTTACGTCCATCAATTCGGACGATCAAACGATCAAGGCGACGATTGGGGCGGTGCAGTTGGTCACATCGGACGGAAAGGCGGTGTCGGTCCAAGGCGGCGACTTGCTTGCGGTTGTTCGTGAAGGAGGAAACTGAGATGGGGATCAATATTTCGAGTTTTGCAGCAGCGTCGGCGATTGTTCTGTTCTCCGTTTTGGGGATGTCGCTTTCTTGGGCGAGTCCAACGGATAAGAAGGCAGATGGTGGTCTCGACACGCATGGGACGATCAATGGTGCGAGCGAGTTGGCGGCTCGTGCGTATGCGGTCTGTGAAAAGGCTGATGCGCTGGTTAGCCAGCTTGACTCGATGAAGGACAACCCCGACAAGTGGTCTGGGAAGGCAATCAGCGACATGTCGGGGCAGTTGTTTCAGGCCGATCGCGACGCCAAGCATTTGACTTTGATGGGCGAGCCTGCCGGGGCTGACCTAGCGATTCAAGTTAGTTTGTTGACGAAGTATCTGCATGATTTTGCCGTCGCGATTCGTAGCACTCGACAGGGTCAGAAACTTCGTCAGGAATTCGACGTTAAGCTGACTCGTGCGAAGCCGAAGTTGCAGAAATTCATTGAAAAGGCGCAAGGGTTTTTTCAGGCCGAAAATTATGAGACCTTCAACAAGGGTATGGAAGCCAAGGGAGTCGAGTTGACGTCGCAGTTGGCGTTCTTTACTTCCAAGGAAGCCGAGCGGTACGTTCTGAATTACTACTCGGTTCTGTCGCAAGGAACCACGAAAGTGTCCGATGTGCGACGCGATCAATACGTAGCCCAAGCAAAGAAAGCGGCTAGTGTTCAAGCGGTGCCGGCTAGCGAGTTTGCCAGTCAAGCCAGACGCGTCGTCAGCGAAATTGGCACATCGGCAAAGGCTGCGTTAGCCGATGGTGCAATCGGCGACGCCAGTGAAGCAATGGCTTACTTGGTGTCCAAGTGGGAGTCCGCTTCGGCGGGACTGATTCGCGCATCCGCGATCGATTTCGCGTTTCGGCTTAGCGATGGAAGTCAGATCGACGGCGAAATGAGCCAGTTGAAGTCCGACGCACAGCAAGCGATCGTGCAATTGATCGACGCAGCCGCATCGTCGGCGCAGGCGAGTAGCGTTCGGACGCTGCACGCCAAAATGATCGACCAAATCAGTGTGGTTCACCGGCGAATGGGAAACGGCAGTGGCCAATGGGTCGCCGAATGTGACGCGGCATTGATCAAGTTGGCGTCGAAGGAAGCCGGCTTTGCCGAACAGGTAGCTGCGTATCGCCGTGCCACTGCGGAACCGCTCAGTTGGCGACAATTGTTTTCGGCCCAGCAATCCAAGCAGGTGCAAGCAACAGTTAAAACGGCCACCGGATTGATGGCTGAGAAAACCGAAGTCCAATCGTCGCTGCGCCCCAGTTACCATCGTAGCGTCCCAGGTCCGAAAACAATCGCGCCGACTCGATTAGCCGAGCCCAGTTCGTGGATCATGGACGAAGCCGGGGCGCGGTTGATGGGGCAGCGAGTTTTCGAACCGATGGCGCGGCGATTGTCGCCGACCAGCAAAGTCGGCATGGTCCCGTATGCGGGCAACCACTACGCCGCGGTCGCGTTGCCGGTTGCTGCCGATGAACAAGCCAGTGATTTGAAAGCGTCGCTAGCGATTGCCGGTTCGCAACCGCCGCTAACGATCGAAGCTGCAGACGCGATTTCGCGATCGGTTCTGGGCGACTATGAAGGTTTTGTTGCTGAAGTCAAAGGCGTCACGATGGAGTCGCCGATCACGCGATTCATCACGTTACCGGATCTGGCTTACTTGCTGGTGCCGCTAGGTGAGTTGCCTGATCTAGAGAATCAGAGTCAGGCGATGCAGGAAATTTGTTGGCGGCTGGACCTGCAGCCACTGTGGGCCGATGCCAAGAACTTCACTGTCAAGTCGCAGTAGTTCAATTGTTTTTGTCATCGAATCAGGTTCGCTACGATCATGTCGTTCAATCATGAACGCCTGTCAATGAAATCGATTTTTATTCTTGCTGTCGTCGTTCTGGGAACGGCGAGGCCAGCGTGTGCCACCATTCAAGCCAATGACAGTGTCGTTATTGGAGGCAACACTTGTGGAGTCTTTCAGCTACCCATGTCGGAACTGTGGTATTACCCCGATGAAGAACCCGCGGGACGCAAGCCGATCCCGAAATTCGAAATGCGTGATACTGCGAACTCGCGAGGCTACCGGGCAAAGTTTGCCATCTCTCGAGGTAGGCTTTTCTTGAACTCCATCGAAGGAACGATCGACGGCAGAGAGGTTTTAAATGACGAGATTATTCCGAAACGATTTCCGATTCACGATCGTTAGTACACAGGCTCCATCTTCATTTCGGTCGGTAACTTTGACAAAGTCTCCCATGAGTTTGAACACGTCATTGAGTTTGTGATCGAAAAAGGAAGAGTTGTTCCCTCTCGGAACTTGCCGTCCACCAAAATACCCATGACACTGAATGGTTTGGCGCCCACCGAGACGGCCACCAAAGAACGCGAAGCCCTCGACTCTGATGCAGGCCGCTAAACGAAGCTGTTGAGTTGCCTATTTGCAGTTTTTTTAACCCAAGCAATTCGCATGGAATACACACGAAGCTGGATTCGAGATTTAAGTGTTTCCGTTTTTGCATTGTTTTTCGTCACATTGATCTGTGCCCTTCTCGCCTATTCGGCGATCTCGATCGAATCGCTAGTGACGCGGCGGATTGCCTTGATCATTGTTTTTGTACTCTTTGCCGCGAATGCGTTTGTCTGGCTTTGGGGGATCTTTTGGATCGCTGTTCGGCGTCAATCGTTTCGTTGTCGTGTCACGTCCAACTTTGTTGAGTGCGTTTGCCCGATACCGACTCGCGGTTCGTCATTCAAGCTGCCACTGAACGAACTGGCGAGCGTTAGCCTGTCCGCGAGGGAAGGTGAAGGCGAGCGTTGCACGTTGACCTCGCACGACGGCGTAAAATACGATTTGACTTATTGGTACGGCAATCCAGTATGGCGAGTGGTTGACGCCATTGCTGAGCAAGATCCAGAGATCACGGTGCTCGATTTTGGTGCACGACGTTTACCATTGGATCCAACGGTGAATGCATCACAAAATGCGTCGTCAAGTCGCTGCAATCGCTATCTGTTTCGTTCTTGGGTTAGCCGCCGCGGCTGACGAACCCGTTCGGGACTGGTCACCGGTTCCCGGTGAACTGCGAGGGCGATGGTTTGTCACAGGCTGTCAGCGCGGAGCCAAGCCGTACAGATCAACGCTCGTTGCTGATGGCGCTACCGTCGACGAATATTACTTCTGGCCTTCGAGCATGATGCGGCAAACGCCGGTTCTCTGCCACCGGCAAAGCACTTGTTGATTCTGCCACCCGGTCACAGGTGTGTATGACTGTTCTTCCATGACGGAATTCCGGCTGCGGTTATCACACGGGCCGACGATTCGAGTTCGGCTCTGCTCAGATATCCCGATTGCACGAAAGAATGTTTACCGGACACGCTGTCTCTTCCCGACGCAGATTCGCTGATCGGGGTACGTTGGGCAATAGACGGACAGATAATGGCGGCAACGGAGGATGCAGAGACGGCACGGGTTTATCATCGCGAGAACGGTTCTTGGGAACGTCTGACGAGTGCCAAAGAGGAGTCGGACGCGTTGCTTTTTAATACCTCCTTTACGATCATTCGTGATGAGACCCCAGTCGTTACGTGGGAATGTTTCCGTCCACACTGAGGCCTGGTTTAGGTGCAAAGATATGAAGCCGCTGCAGATGATTCGAGTCATGATTCCGGTGCTTGGCATCTGTATGCTGATTGGGTCCGCGATCTTTGCGATTGAAATTTGTTCGTTCATTTACCATGCGAAGTCGACCATCGGCACGATCACCACTTCGGAACAGAGGACAACAGACGAAAAGCAAACGCAATATCGTCCCACATTCACTTTCGAGGTCGCCGGACACCGTCACACGACAACGTCAACTGCGTTTGTTTCACCCTCGCCGGGTGGCGTCGGTGACCAAGTTCGGATTTTGTATGACGAACGAAATCCACTGCGAGCGCGGATCGATACGTTTGCCTATACGTGGGCGGTTCCATCCATCTTGTTCTGTTTGGCCATGATCTTCGGATTTGCTCATGTTACGGTAAGCTGGATTTTGCGAAAAAATATGCCCCAGCGCGAGGAGTCCCGTTAGCTTCGGTCTGTTTTTAAACAAGCTAGGTTTGACCCAATGGTCAGCAATTCCACTTCGCTTTTCTGTGCATTGATCAGCGAGTTCTGATCAGCACGTTCTTTCTTGTCGGATGCTCGACACCAGCCTCTGACGCCTCACCCGAATCGGTACGTGATCCTTTAGGAATCGAGCGCTCGGTCGATGATTGCTATGCGCCAAATCGCGACCAAGAAGTGGCGGTCAAAGAACCTGATGCCGATGTCTCGGGCGCGAACAGCGATAGCAGATGAGCCAGTTCGCGTTCCTTCAGACTACCAGGGGCTGCGGCGATTGCCACTGCTGCTGCTGCTGCCGCCCCATGAACTGTCTAGCGAACCACCGCGGTAACGGTCTCGACTGCTGTGCCGACGGCCGGCGCGGCGGGCGTGTTCTTGCAATGCTCCGCCGGCGGCGTGAGCCATCGCGTTGATCAGGATTTGGGTCATCGGATGTGTGGCCACCGCGGTGATTTGTTCCATCGCCGTCGGTCCCCAACGTTGGGCGCTGCGGACTTCGTTCCACAGCGTGTCAGCGCTGCCAGCATCAATGGCGCGGTTCAAGTGCATCGGAATGTCGAGCGACCCGACGAACTGAGAGCGAGCCGAATCGAATCCTGCCGAACGGAACTGTTGGATCAAGCGACCGAGGTCTTCCAAGAACGATTGGATCCGCCGCACTTCGTCCTCGTGTTGCTGAGCGGCTTCGGAAAATGATCCCGCCTTGGCTTCGACATTCATCAACTGGGCCACGATTTGGTCATCGGTAAGGTCAACGGTCGAGCTCGCTCGGCGTTTAAGATCACGTGAATCGATCTGTTGCAACATCCCACGAAACAGCTCGATCGCTTCGCGATAATAGGTGCCGCGACTATCATCCGCCGCGGTTAGGTGTGACTGAGTCTTATCGGTTTGCTGCTGAAGGTTTTCGAGAATCGTGATATGCGAATCGCGATATTTCTGTAGCTCGGTGAACTGCGAGAGCTTCTCGGGCAACCCCAGTTCGTCGGCAACCGTATCGCGGCGTCGTTGCAGTTCGCCCATCACGGTATCCAGCGCGCTGCGGTCACCGGCGATGATTGTACGCATCTGCTCAGGCGTCTTGCGTAGAAAGTCATAGCCCTGTTTCGACGTATTGAAATCGACCATCTTGGCGACCCATCGATCCATCCGCCGCGTGAATCCACGGTGGCCATACGCTTGCGTGCCGTAGCCGCGATCACGCAGGTAGGTGAATAGCTTGCTGTTTTCGTATGCCGGCAATTTGCGAGCTGCGTCTTGTTCGATTTCCGCTAAGTTCGCCTCGGCGCGTTCCAACGCGGCTTCGGCAACGGCAGCTCGGTCGGCAAGGCTGACGAACTGCGAGTCCTGTTGCAATCGTGCTTCGACCTCGGATCCGATTTGCGTTTGAACGTCTAACAGGTCATCAAGTTGGCGGTTGATTTCCAGCAGCTTTGCATCTTCGGTTTGACGCTTGACGGTCAACGACGAGAGTTCGCTTTGCAGGCGATCACATTCTTGTTGCTTGCGGCGAAAGACTTGTGACATCGCCGGTTGGATTTCGACCCAAGTTGATCGAATTGCTTCGGGTGTTAGTTCGGGCAGGTAAAATTCCGCCAACTTGACCAGCGACTCGCCTCGGTTTTTGTCCCATTGGTCGCGCTGCTGGTTAGCTTTGCCGATTTGCAATCGGACGGATTCCAGGCGAGCTTGCGTTTGGGTGTATGCGTCCATCAGTTGTTGATGAACGACGGGACCAGAGATCGGCATCGGGTAACGTGACCGGAAGAAGAAAGTGAAACTTGAGTGACAGCGAAACTAGATGGGCAGCGAACTTTACGACGAGCGAATTAGGTGAACAGGAACCAGTAGGCGCCAATGACCGTCGCTGTCGCAGCAGCGCCGGCCATGATTCGGTTTCGCCAGATCCAACAATGGGCCATGAACCGATTCAGTCCA
Organism: Rubripirellula reticaptiva; assembly: GCF_007860175.1. NCBI lineage: Bacteria > Pseudomonadati > Planctomycetota > Planctomycetia > Pirellulales > Pirellulaceae > Rubripirellula > Rubripirellula reticaptiva. The sequence continues at coordinate 1,630,530 of NZ_SJPX01000001.1, forward strand.
GGTTCGGGCTCCTGGAACACATGCAAGGTGTCCATGTACTGGCGGATCGCTGCATCGATTTCTGCTTCGGTTACTGAGTCGCCGGAAAGCTTGGCGGTGCGAAGCAGTTTCTCGCGTAGTCCCGCGCGAAGATCGTCGCGGCGGAACATTTCTTCGGCCGATTCACGGCGGTCCCGCATCTCGCGCGCGACATCCATCACTCGCAGCGTTTCTTGTAGCGAAAGATTCTCTAGCGGTGACTGAAAATCCTGTGAATCGTTCATCAATGACGAACCAGCAGTCGCGGGAGTGTTTGCAGTCGCTTGGGCGTTGGCAGAGGCCGGAGGCATGGCGGCAGAGGCTTCGGTGGATGAGTTTGGGCGAATGAACCGTAATCGTCGGGCTGCATGAAAGTTTAACCCGCTGAGCCCATTCTATTAAATCGGCCGCGTTTGCGGAGATTGGGTTGCCAATTTGAGGGGGCGAATGTGGTTCTCGACCAAGCGGCCGGTGATTGCAGTCCGGCCTGTCAGGCGCTAATCTTACGGGTGAACGATTGATAAGCAGTTTTCGCCGAAAACGCACGCCTCTTTCTCGGAGACTTCCTCGGCTATGTCAGACCAAGCACAAGCTTCAGCCCCCGATCCGTCCCAATCCAGCTCGGCCATCCAGTCGCCCGCTGAAGCTCGCGACATGAAGTCGATGAAAGAGTACTTGGACCGGGCCGTGACGGTGCTGAAGAAATTTGGCGTCGATAGTAAGAACACCGCTCCCCAAGAATTGATCGGTTTGCTCGAAGAGGTCAAGCACTTGGACGAAGCCAAAGTACTGGCGATCGCCGAAGTGATCCAGCACATGAGTTCGTTTAATCAACTGGTGCGAGAAAACGTCGAGAGCATCAAGATCGGTAACCGCTACATGGACATCACGCAGATGTTCGATTCGGTCCGTGAAGACAGCAAGCGGCTGATCATGCAATTGGACGACGGCAAAATCAGTGGCACCGAAAAAGTGTCGAACTGGTGGATGAAGATTCGTCGCGGCACGCCAAATGATCGCTTTGAACAGATCGTTGAAACCTACAGCGAGGTGGCCAAGGACACCAAGCAGGCGCTCAAGAGCGAAGAAGCGATCATGGAAGGTTACATCGACTTCCGATTCGCACTGAAGGAAGCGGAAGTCTTGGCTCGTGAAATCCTGGACAAGCAAATGCCGATCCTCGATCAATCCAAAGACGATTTGGCGTCCACCCAAGCGGCGCTCGACAATTACACGGGCACCGACGAGGGCGGCAAGAGCCAATTGGAGCTTAGGCGTGACGAAGCTCGCTACAAGTTCGAAAAGGAAGATGAGACTTATCAGTTGCTGAAGGATATCGCCGAGAACTTAGAAATCGGCTACGACGTCGGCGAAACCCTGATTAGCAAGCTGAAGCAGACTCACGACGTGAAAGAACGCGTCTATCGTCGCGCAGTGACGTTCTTCACGACGAACGAGCACGTCTTCACGATTCTGGGAACGGTCTACACCAGCCAGCACGGTTTGCACGAAGTTACTCAAGCAACCGAAGCGATGAAGGAAGGCGTCAATAAGGGACTCGAAGACGTTGCCACGCTTGGACGTGAACTCGAACGTGCCGCCCTTCGCGCCGGATACGGAAGCACGATCAATCCCGAGTCGGTCCAGAAGTTGGTCGACGCGATCAGCGGCTTCCAAATCGAATCGCTGGAAATGATCGCCGTGTTGCGGAAAGAATCAGAGGAAAGTACCAAGGCGATTCGGAAGTCGGTCGAAGAAGGCAAGAAGAAGTATCAGGAGACTCTTGCGAAGCACGCCCGCGGCGAAAAGCTTAGCTAAGTCAACATTCTGGTTGCCGGTTCATTACATTGTGCGTTGCCTCGGAAGGTTATTCCGAGGCAACGTTTTTTATGCACCGATTTTCAACATCGCCAGGAGACGTCAAGTGACTTCACGCCTACATCGACTCGTCGGATTGATTCTGTGGTTGCTCGTTGTCGCGGCGACTAGCCTCACGGTTCTCGCTCTCACTGCGCCCGCTCATGCAGCCGATCCGCCCAATGTGTTGTTTCTGATTTGCGATGATTTGAACTGTGATATCGGCTGTTACGGCCACGATCTGGTGAAGACGCCGAACATTGATCGGCTTGCCGCCAGTGGTGTGAAGTTCGATCGTGCGTATTGCCAGTATCCGCTTTGCGGTCCCAGTCGCGCTTCGTTCATGACGGGGCTGTATCCAGCGCAGAATTTGGTCACTGGCAATGCGATCTACATTCGCGAGCGAGTTCCAAACGTCAAGACGATGGCGCAGATGTTTCGTGACGCGGGATACACGTCGACGCGAATTGGAAAGATTTTTCACTACAACGTCCCCATGCACATTGGCACCTCGGGGCATGATGATCCCGAGTCGTGGGATTACACGATCAATCCACGCGGGCGTGATCGAAATCAACATGACAAAATCTTTACATTGAAACCGGGCCAATTCGGTGGCACTCTCAGTTGGCTGGCGGACGAGGGCGATGATGCTGAGCAAACCGACGGGATTGCGGCAACCGAATCTGTACAAATGTTACGTAAGTATGCTGCCGACAAGACGCCGTTCTTTTTAGCCGTTGGGATGTATCGTCCGCACACGCCATACGTCGCGCCGAAAAAGTACTTTGACATGTACCCGGTCGATAAGATCGAAATTCCTCAGGTGCCGGAGGACTATTTCGATACGTTGCCGGAACCGGCTAGAAACACGTTGACGCGAAAGAAAGATCAACTGAACCTGGATCCGGTGTTAGCACGCCAGGCAATTCAAGCTTACTACGCGTCAATTACTTTTGCCGATGCGCAGATCGGACGCGTGCTCGACGCGCTCGACGAAACTGGTCTGGATCGCAACACCATCGTCGTGTTTACGTCGGACCATGGCTATCACATGGGGCAGCACGGTTACTATCAAAAGCTGACGCTGTTCGAAGACGCGACTCATGTTCCACTGGTGATGGCCGGTCCTGGCATCGCCAAAGGACAGTCATCGAAGTCGATGGCAGAAATGGTCGACTTCTATCCAACACTGGCCGAATTGACGGGACTAAAACCGCCAGCCGCGATCTCGGGAATCAGTTTGGCCGACACGTTGGCTGATCCAACCAAAGTCTCACGAGCATCGGCGCTAACGCATCTGCAAAATGGTTACTCGCTTCGCACGGCCGATTTTCGGTATACCGAATGGGGGCAAGACGGTGCTGAAGGCAACGAACTTTACGACCACCGAAACGATTCGGCGGAAATGCACAACTTGGCTCAGGATCCCAATCAAATCGAAACGGTGTCGGCATTATCAAAACAATTGCGCGAGCGAATTGAAACCGCAACGGTACCACCGGTCGGAATCAAGCAAGTCACGCCGGGAAACAGAATGCCAGTGAAGGTTTCGGCTAAGAAATCAGTGAAGAAGCCAGCAAACGTACCAGCAAAAGTGGATGCCAAATGAATTCTGATGTTGCATCTCGCCAACGTTTTTGGCTCGTGTTTTTGTTGTTCCTGCATACGGTCAACACTTACATGGACCGAGTTTGTATCTCCGCCGCGAAGGGCGCGATGCAGAAGGACATTTCTGGTCTCGACGACCAGATGATGGGGTATGTGTTTGGCATCTTTGCGATCGGCTACGCCCTGTTTCAAATTCCGGCTGGTTGGTTTAGCGACCGCGCGGGGCCCCGGATGGCGTTGACGATCGTCGTCATCATCTGGAGCATTTTTACGGCGATGACTGGCGCCGTCTTTACGGCGATTAGCTTGCTGGCGGTGCGGTTTCTTTTTGGTATGGGCGAGGCCGGTGCGTATCCGGGGGCAACGCGAGCACTTTACAGTTGGTTGCCTGCCAAAGAGCGCGGGCTCGGCCAAGGTATCTTTCATTCTGGTGCTCGCATCGGTGCCGCTGCGTCCTTGGTGGTGATGCCATGGTTGGTGGGACTGATCGGTTGGCGAATGACGTTTGTCGCCAATGCGGCAATCGGGTTGGTGTGGGGGGCAGTGTGGTGGTTCTGGTATCGAGACGATCCGTCCAAGCATTCCGGTGTGAACCAGCAAGAAGTCGAGTTGATCCGAGCTGGTATTGCTGAAGAAGCGGCAACGGAATCGAAGTTGCCCTACATTCAAGTTGTGACTTCGGCCAACGTGCTGTTGGCGATGTTTCAGTATGCCGCAAGCAACATCACGTTCTTCATTAGCATCACCTGGTTGCGTCCCTATTTGGTGAAGACGTGGGGCGAAGAATACGGATATTTGTCGGCACTGCCGCTATTGTGCGGGGCGGTCGCGCTGTGGGTTTCAGGTTATGCGGTGACTCACTTGCACCGTCGAGGGATGCCTGTGATGTCGCGTCGATTGCCAGCAACGATTGGGTATGCGATGGGTGCGATCGGGTTGATCCTTTGCACACAAACAGCCGATTCGAATTCGGTCTGGATCTTTATCGCCAGCTTTTCGTTGGCGACATTCGGGGTTGAAATGACGCTTAGCCCAAGTTGGGCGTTTTGCATGGACATCGGCGGCTCGCGATCCGGTGCGGTTTCGGCGGCCATGAATATGGTCGGTAATCTGGGGGCGGCGGTCAGTGCGGTAGCGTTCCCTTACTTCGTTGCCAACGTGACGATTCCGATGGTCGCGGAGACGCCGGGAACAGCAAACTCGTTCTTTGTCTTTGCCGCGGTCATGAATGTTTTGGCTTTGATCGCATGGCAGTTCATGAATCCTCGGCGAGAACTGAAGGAAGTGTCGCCGGCCGCAATGAAGACGAGATTGGCTTTCTTCGTGGCGCTGATTGCTTTGGTGATCACGGTGTTGGTTTACGTTAACTTTTTGATGCCCAAAGGGTAAACGCATTGATGCGAGTGATTGATCTAAGTTTGCCAGTTGATAACCATTTAGCAGGTGTCAACATTGCGACTGCGAAACGACTAGAAGTCGATGGCTGGAATGCGACGACGCTTTCGTTGTATTCGCATTGCGGGACACATATGGATGCCCCCTGCCATTTCTTACCAGGTGGCGCGACTCTGGACCAACAGGACTTGAGTGTCTGTGTCGGTTCGGCGTTGGTCGTGAACGTAGCCCCCGCGGCACCTAAGCAGTTGATTCAGATCGCTGATTTGGGCGACCTAGAGCAGGCAATCAAGCCGGGGGCGCGGTTGCTGTTTCGTACTGATTGGTACAAGCGTTTTGGTACGGACGAGTATCGGAATTCGTTGCCGCGGATCTCGACCGAATTGGCGCGGTGGCTTGTTGAACATCAGGTCGCAATGATCGGTGTCGAGCCCCCATCGGTTGCCGATGTGAATTCGATCGACGAAGTGACCGAAGTTCATGAGATCCTGTTTCAAGGCAATGTGTTGATCGTAGAAGGCTTGGCGAATCTTGATCAGATTCAGTCAACGGTTGTCGATTTCATTGCCCTGCCGATGAAGATCACCGGTGGCGATGGTTCGCCAGTTCGCGCCATTGCTATTGAAAGGTCCAGCGATGATTGAATCGAAAAAGCTGAACACTCGGACGCCATTTTTAGGTTGCATCGCAGACGATGTGACGGGCGCCACTGATTTGGCAATCAACTTGGTCCAAGGGGGCATGCGAGTCGTTCAGATGCTAGGCGTGCCATCGGGAGAGGCAGCGGACCAGTTTCGCGACGTCGATGCGATTGTCGTCGCGCTGAAAACACGATCGATTCCGAAGGAGAACGCGATTGACCAGTCCATTAAATCAGCTCGTTGGTTGCAACGAGTTGGTGTTGATCGATTCTTCTTCAAATATTGCTCAACCTTTGATTCAACCAACCATGGCAACATTGGCCCGGTCGCAGAAGCATTGATGGAAGAATTGAACGTAAGTCAAACGATCTTTTGTCCTGCGTTCCCACGTGCGGGGCGTACTGTTTATCGCGGGCACCTGTTCGTTGGCGATCAGTTGCTGAACGAATCTGGGATGCAAAACCATCCGCTCAACCCGATGACGGATCCAAACCTTGTGCGTTTCTTGACCAAGCAGTCGACTAAAAATGTTGGTTTGTTGTCAGCCGATACAATTCGAACTTCGTCCGATGCTTGTAGCGATCGATTGGCGAATCTGTCGTGTGACGGCGTGTCGTTGGTCATCGCGGATGCGGGTAATGACTCGGATTTGGCGACGGTTGCTGACGCGGTAGCACCAATGCGTCTGGTGACCGGCGGTTCGGGGTTGGCCCGATTCTTGCCGCAAGCCTATCGAACAGCAGGAGATTTGAAGTCATCCGAATCGACGGCCGAGATGCCAAAGGTCAGTGGACGAAGTTTGATTCTGGCGGGTAGCTGTTCGATCGCCACGAATGCTCAGGTTCAAGCGATGCAGCCGAACTGTTCGACGTGGTTCATTGACGTTCCAGCGATTGTTGCGGATTCACAGAGTGAACTGGATCGATTGAAAGCGTGGGCAATGGCGACCGAACGTGATGCAACCTTGATGGTGGCGTCCACTTCGACGCCGGATGTCGTGGCCAAGTTGCAAAAACAGTTTGGTGCCGAATCGGTTGCGACGAAGATCGAAAGTTTCCTGGGTGCTGTCGCTAAGATGTTGGTCGCCCAGATGAATGTTCGGCAATTGGTGTTGGCAGGTGGCGAAACCTCCGGTGCAATTGTCGGTGCGCTTGGTGTGCATTCGCTGCGGATCGGACCTGAAATTTGCGTGGGGGTGCCTTGGACCGAAACGATTGGGCATGAACCTGCATTGGCCTTGGCGTTAAAGTCGGGCAACTTTGGCAGTGAAAATTTCTTTTTGCTCGCGCTGGAGATGTTGTCATGAATGAACGTGAACTTCGCGACCGTATCGCCCTGCACGGCAAGTCGATTTTCGATCGTGGGCTGACGGCTGGCAGTTCGGGGAACATTAGCGTCTTGGTTTCTGACGGAATGCTGATCACGCCGACCAATTCTTGCCTGGGCCGACTTGATCCCGACCGGATCACCAAACTAGATCGTAGTGGCGACCGGGTGTCGGGGGACGCCCCATCGAAGGAAGCGTTTTTGCACCATTCGATGTATCAGTCGCGGCCGAACGAACGAGCGATCGTTCATTTGCACTCGATCCATTCGGTCGCCGTGTCTTGTTTAGCCGGAATTGACGAAGCGAATGTGTTGCCGCCGATCACGGCGTACTACGTGATGCGAGTGGGGACGTTGCCACTGGTGCCCTATTTTGCACCAGGCGATGAAAAACTGGCGGCTGCGGTCCAGCGAGCGGCAGTGGCCGCGCACGCTGTTTTATTGTCAAATCACGGTCCCGTTGTGTCAGGCAAAGATCTTGATTCGGCGGTAAATGCCACGGAAGAGCTTGAGGAAACGGCCAAGTTGTTTCTGATGCTTCGTGGCGAAGCGACTCGATATTTAACGCCCGACCAAGTCGGCGAACTGAATCAACGTTTTGGGAAGAAATAGTGACGGCCTATCAAATTGCTCTTCTGCCGGGTGACGGAATCGGACCAGAATGCATGGAAGCAACGCGTATCGTGTTGGACCGAATGGTTCGTGACATCGACGGGCTCGACTTGGCGTTCACGTCGCATCGGGCTGGCGCGGAACTGTACCGCGAAACAGGCGAGACATTGCCTGCGGCCGTGCTGGACGATTGTTTGGCGGCCGACGCGGTGTTGTTGTCGGCAATTGGACTGCCCGATGTTCGTTCGCCCGATGGGACCGAAGTTCAGCCGACCATGATGGTGGGGCTGCGGCGTGCATTGCAAGTTCATTCGGCTGTGCGCCCGGTCAAGCTGTACCCTGGTGCCCCGTGCGCGCTCAAGGACACAGGGCCCGGCATCGACTTCATTGTCATTCGCGAAAACCTGGAAGGCCTTTTTGCGTCGTTTGGTGGTGGGGCGAAGGTTGGCGATGAAGTGGCGACCGATACCATGGTGATCACTCGCAAGGGAACGTCGCAAGTTTCGGACTTTGCGTTCCGTCTGGCTCAGCGACGCAACGGTCGCGCTAGCGATGGCAAGAAGATGGTCACGTGCGTGGACAAGGCGAATGTGTTTCGCAGCATGGCGTTTTTCCGCGAAGTTTTCTTCGATGTCGCCAAGAACTATTCGGATATCGAGGCGGGAGCCGTCTATGTCGATGCAATGAGTCTGTATATGGTGCAAAACCCGTGGGACTTCGATGTTCTGGTGATGGAGAACCAGTTTGGTGACATCCTATCGGACTTGGGTGCCGGCTTGGTGGGTGGATTGGGGTTGGGGCCGTCGGCCGAAATTGGCGAGACGCACGGGTTGTTTCAACCATCACACGGGACCGCACCCCAATTGGCCGGAAAGAACGTAGCAAACCCAATGGCGACGATCCTGTCGGCGGCCATGATGCTGGATTGGCTGGGCGACAAGCACGGCGATGACGTTTGCTTGGCTGCCGCCGTTTTGTTGGAAGAAGCCGTCGCGATGGTTCTGGCTGATGGAACGGTGCGGACGCCGGATATCGGTGGCAAGTCGTCAACGACCGAAGTGGCTCACGCGATCGCCGCTGCGATCTCGAGCAAGGTCGCGAAGGTTTAGCTTTTGCAGGATCGGCTGCATCGCATCCAGCTCGGTATAGTACATCGCGCTTGGATCGATGCCTTTGGATTCGAGCCAGTCGATCCGTTCGCTGACCGCGGCACGCCGCCCGATCCACGGTAAAACGGCCAACCAAATGATTGCGATGACTAGCAAACAGCTTGCCAATTTGATCGCAGGCTTCATGCTCATCGCCGCCTTAATATTCGTTGCTTTGACGGTCATGGCAGGTACTGATCGATTTGGTCTCGGAAGACAACCCGAAACATCAGATAGGCCATTGCCAGGGTCAAGACCAGGTTCAGTGTCTGACCACAAGCGTAAAGAATTAGCGGTTTGCCGCCCTTCAAGTGCGGGGCCAGTTCGCGGAAGTTTGTTTGCAGGCCGATGCTGACGAACGCCAAACAGAACAGCCAGCCGCGAATCGTTTTGGTCGAGCCACCGATCATGGCGTCGACTAATTCGGGGCCACCGGCAAGCTTGCTGTACAGCAGCGAGAAAATGACAGATGCAGCGACGAAGCCGAGAACAAATTTGGGGAATCGGTACCAAATTTCCATCGCGTTTGGGCGAGCGCCGGAGGGGTCTTTTTCGACGCAAGTCACCCAGTAGATTGCCACGCCGAATGCGGTCACCCCGATCAAAATGTTCTGGATCATCTTGACCGTCGCGGCGACTTCGAGAGCTCGATCCCCTAGCACCGCACCGGCTGCCGCAACCGCGCCGGTCGCGTCGATTGTTCCACCCAGCCAGGCGCCACCGAGGACTTCGTCCATGCCGACCGCTTTGATGAAGGCGGGCATCACGATCATCATGATGACGGTGAAGGACAGCGACATTCCGATCGCGAGTGACAGTTCTTCTTTTTTTGCTTTGCAGGCGGCCGCGGTTGCGATCGCAGCCGATACACCACATACCGACATGTCGGCCGAGATGACCATGTTGAGTGACGGCGATTGAATCTTTAGCACCTTCTGTCCAAAGATAAACGTGCTGATCAACACGATTGGCGTGACGACCCAGGCGACAAAGATTCCCGGCAAACCAAGCACCAACAAGCGGCTCATCAGGACTTCGGCACCCAACAACACCAAGCCCGTCTTGATGTAGAACTCAGTCAGAATCGCTGGATTCAGTATCTTGGGCGTCCCGATGGTGTTGCTGATGACCAATCCGACCAGCAACGCCCACAGTGCGTATTCAAGGTTGTAGGCCTTGACCACGCTTTGACTCGACAGAACGTACGCAAATGCGGCGAGCAAGAAGATTGCTGGAAAGGCCAACAAGAACTTGAAGGCTGCCTTTTGACGGATCCCAGCGGCGATCGCGAAAAGGCCGCCGATCAATACGAAGGACCCTAAGATGCCGATTATTTTTTGTGGGCCATCTTTATAGATCGCATCGATCGGGTTGTCTTTCCATGATCCCGGTTTGTCGATCCACTGAGCGATCGGGTTGAATATTTCAATGGTCTGTTCCGCTTCGGCTATCGTTTCCAAGTTAACAGGCCGCCCCATCCAAACGGCGCCAAACGAAACGAGTAGGATCAAACCTCCGCACCAAATGGCCCACCAATCTTCGGCTGTTTTCATCTCCGACAGAGTGCTTCGACTTGGCGGAACGGGTAGGTGTTCGTCTTGAGACATCAGTCGGCTCGGTCCAATGGAGGTGGGAGGGGGCGTAGCAGAGGGAGCAGGATTCAGCGGCGGAAATCTGGATAGCCAAGACGGCTATTCCACGTCAAAAAGAAACGGCTCGCATTCGACGGGTTTTGGCGTGTCCGAAAACTCTTCGACGATCAAGAACTGGCCCGTCGCGACATCACGAAACGTTTGATGAGAACCCGAGGCCGGCCAATCGATTTCGATCGTGTCGATCACAGTGGCTTTGCCGACGCCAATTTCCTGTCGCAGCGGATTGCCACCGAAACTGCTTCCGGTGTTGACCCACCGATGGATGTGGCGAGTTTCGCCATCGTCTTTGAACGTCAGATGAATGTGGGCACCGACGGCTGAACGCGTGGATTGTTTGCCGACCAAACGCAACTTGATCCATTCGTTGCCAAAGCCCGGATTCATGAACAGTGCGTTTCGAAATGCATCCCCGGAATACGCACCACCTAATTCAGTGAACACATCTTGATCACCGTCGTGATCGAAGTCGGCAAACGCAATCGCGTGACCTTTTTGTAGGTGCGAAAAACCACCAGGAATCGAAACGTCGGTAAACCGTTTTCCACCACGATTGTGATACATCACGTTGGGCATCAATCCTTCGAAGCCAGGAAAGCCGGTCGCCAAATAGAAGTCCAAGAAACCGTCGTTGTCCAAGTCGCCGTAATTAGATCCCATCGTAACAGTGATGTTCCCTAACCCAACCTCTTGCGTCACATCGGTGAATCGGCCCGCGCCATCGCCTTGGTAAAGTGCGTCCGGCGGCGCGTCATTCGGCAAGGCGAAGTAGTCCAACGCAACAAACTCAATGCTCTCTTGGTAATGAGGTGCGAATAGGTCTAGCTTTCCGTCGTTGTTGAAGTCCCAAAACCATGTCGAGAAGCTCGGCAGTGGCCCCGCCACACCGGCCGACTCGGTCACATCCGTGAATCGACCGTCGCCGTCGTTGTGATACAGCACGTTGGGTTGGGTGGCGTTGGACACGTACAAATCGGGAAGCCCGTCCGCGTCGTAGTCGCCCCACGCAACGCCTTTGGTGAAGCTGCGATTATCGATACCGGCCACGTTGGCGATGTCGACGAAGTGTCCGTCGCCGTCGTTTTGAAAAAGTTGGTTGGCGTGCATTTCGTTTCCGATGCAAACGTCAAGATCGCCGTCGTTATCAAAGTCGCTCCACGCAGCCGTTTGCGTCGGAAAGTTTTCGTCGGCCAAACCGGCTTCGACGGTCACATCTTCGAATCGGCCTGTGCCGTCATTGCGAAGCAGCGAATTGGGATGTCGCCCCGATTCCCGAAGCCATGCGCCACGCAGCACAAGGATGTCGATGTCACCGTCGCCGTCGTAATCTGCTTGGGCAATGTTCAACCCGCCGAAGATACCCACCAGATTTGCTAGCTCGGTCGTTTCCTTGAATTTCCCGTTGCCCATGTTTTGAAACATACGAAGCTGGCCGTCGGTGTTCCAACATGAAACGACGATGTCCAACCAATGGTCGCCGTTGAAGTCTTCGACCGCGACACCGCCGGCAAGCGAAAGAGTGTCGACCCCCACGGCCGTGGCGATGTTCCGGAAACGAGGAAAATTGGGTTCGTCCGAAACCAACCGACTCGGTGGAATCCGAAACCGCTCTGGCACACCATCGGGATAAGTCCCCAACGTCATGTGTGCCACGCACAATAGCCATCGACACGCGACATCGTCGGGAGCGATTTCCAAAGCAGCGTTCAAGTTTTCGATCGCTATCGTCGCGCCTTCGGTTTGCAAGTGAACGCCCTTTCCACGAATCGGAAACAAGCATCCTTCGCCGTCTTGGCAAAACACACAGTTCTCGTTCTCTGCTTTTCGCATCGCTGCTAAAGCCTTGGCGAAATAGATTGTCGTTTGCAGGTCCTCTGGTACACCCGATGGTGACTTCTCGGCAAACTCGATCAACATCGGATCGGTTAGCGCCAATGTTGCCAGCGCTGCGTCGGCTTCCCCGGCTAACGTTTGTTCGGACCCCAGTTCGAACAGGCTTTGCAGTCGTCCAAAGAAATTGCCTTCCTTGGTCGAAGCTGCCACACGTTTCGCTGCTGCGCGTTTGGCGCTGTCGCCGAAGTATTCCAAATCAGCCACATTTTCGTGCAACTGAGCCAACCGTTTCACCATCGCCGCGTGCCCCGGTTCGGGGCCGGCGGTGTTCTTGGGCGGCGTGATGATCGGCGCCGGCTTGGGTTTGCGATTTGCGTTCGATTCACTCGTTCTTGCCGCATCGTTGTCGTCGCGCGTCGAACAGCTGACGATGGACGCGATCAACCAGATAAACGCGACGATGCGAATCGCTTCGACCGCAGACGTGTGACGACGAAAGAGATGAATTTGCATGGAAAGGACCGTTTGATCTGATTCAACTTGAGGGACATGGGTCAACCGACCAGATGCATCGCCTTGAACTGTCTCTTGGGTCGAGTCTTTGCGAGCTAGTGCTTCAACCGCGTTATAACTTGGGTTTAACAATCGTCGCCGGACTCGCCAGAGTTCGGTTTTTCGTCAGACACACTAAATTCTAGCAAATCCAGATACACCGCAAATTTTGCGGACACATCCTACTAATATCGAGGAACTCCTGTATCGATTTGCAAACTCCAATCATCGATGCCACCGGCTAAGTTTTGGACTCGGCCGAAGCCTTCAGCCTGCAACACCTTCGTGACATGTAGGCTGCGGCCGCCGTGATGGCAGTGGACGACAATGTGATCGTTTCGATGCATGTCGAGCTCGTCAAGCCGTGACGGCAACTCGCTCATTGGCAGCAGTAGGCTACCGTCGATTTTGGCGAAATCGTATTCGTCTTGTTCGCGAACGTCTAACAGAACGAACGTTTCGCCACGCTCTTTCATCGCTGCCAAAGTGGCGACGTCGATTTCGAGAGGTAGGTCGTTTGAATCAGCCATGAAGTCTTTTTCGGGTTGGGCGTTTACAAACGGCAGTTCAGAATCGGTGTTTCAATGATCGCAGACGCGCCAGCGGATTCTAGGCTTTCCATCGTGTCAATGATGTCCTTTCGCCGAACCATCACACGGACGCTGCACCAAGCTGGATCTTCCAGCGAGTTGACCGTGGGCGAATCGTAGCCCGGTGTGATCAGTTCCGCGCCGGCAAGTTTGTCGCGGGGAATGTTGTATTCCAGCGACGAGTAATCGCGAGCGATGACAACTCCTTCGAGGCGACGGACGACGCGGTCGGCGGTCTCGCTGTCGTAGACCCGGTTGTTTTGAATCAGAACCGTTTCGTAGGATCCGATGTCTTCCAAGACTCGCAATCGATTGGCCGCTAACGTGCTTCCGGTTTCGACCAAGTCGACGATCGCATCGGCAACACCAAGTTGGATCATGACTTCGACGGAACCCGATAGCGATACTAGATGTGCTTCGGCGCTGTGCGCGGCCAGATACGTTCTTGTCACGTTGGGAAAGCTTGTGGCAATGCGCTTTTTGTCCAAATCGGTGGCAGATTTGAAGTCAGCGTCGTCTGGAACGCAGATCGCCAGGCGACACCGCCCAACGCCTAGCTTCATCCGTACTTTGACGTCCACCGCAGCTTCTTCGACTAAGTCACTGCCCGTGATTCCCATGTCGATTGCACCTTCGGCGCAAAGCGTCGGGATGTCGTCGGTGCGCAGAAAGATGATATCGATCGGCAGGCCGCTGACACGTGCGAATAGGCCGCGATATTGACGACGGAAATTCAGGCCAGCTTGGTCAAGCAATTCGCCGGCGATTTCGCTCAGCCGACCTTTGCTAGGTATGCCGATTCGCAGGTTTCGATCAGGTTCCATGGATATGTTGCTTCGGAAGGTTGGGTGATTCAGAGGTGTTGAATTAGGTCGGGGTTCCGGTTCGATTGCCGCACTACTCGCCTATTCGGCAGATTTGGGGCCGCGACTGGCTTTTTCAACCAATCCCGAGGTGCCTTCGCGGCGAGCAAGTTCAGCGGCCACTTCGGCAATGTCGACGCCACGCCATGCCATCAAAACCATGGCATGGTAGATCAAGTCGCCTGCTTCGTAGACAAAATGCTCGCGTCCCTCGTCGCCGGCTTCGTCGGACGCTTCGATCATTTCGTCCGCTTCTTCGCGAATTTTTCCGCCAATTTTCGCAGGGCCGCCGTCAAGAAGTTTGGTGGTATACGAACCAGCGGGTCGCTCGGATGCTCGCGTCGCGAGCGTGTCCATCAATCGCGACAACGGCTCCAGCGGGTGGGGCGGGTCGAGGGGACGAGGTGGCGAAGATAACGGCATCGGGTTTCCTGCGGTACGATCGGCGGGCAAGCAGCCACGATGGTAAACCGCCGGTGTGCTGTTGCCAACGGACGGAGGCGTGAATGTCGGTCTGTCCGACTCCCGATCGGCCAGCGAAAGCCCCTGTTTCGCCAAATTAACTCGTTCGGTGAGCAGCCTTCGCCGCGGTGGGACTGAAGCGAAACCATACCAATTCTGTCTTGTGTCAGCCCCCTAAAAATGCAACCGTGCTGGCTGTACCACTTCATTTTCATTCAGCTGTACCACTTCCATTCACTTGTACCACGTTAATCAACGGGGCAAGTGTTCAAATGGCTGACGACGGTGATCCTACCGTGACTTGATCGGTCGCTGCCTCCAGCGAGAACCTCTACTGATGACGTTACCACGTTTCGCCATTGTGACCCCGTCGTTCAATCAGGCCAATTTCCTTGAACAGACGATTCGCAGCGTCATCGATCAAGAGGGACGCGGAGTAAGCTTCGAGATCGACTATGCCGTCATCGATGGCGGCAGCACTGACCATTCTGCCGACGTGATACAGAAGTACGAATCCGAGCTGGCGTTTTGGTGCAGTGAAAAAGATCGCGGACAAACGCACGCGATCAACAAGGGGTTCGAGCGAGTCAGCGGCACCATTCACGCCTACATCAACAGCGACGACTATTACCTTCCCGGGGCGTTCGCCAAAGTCGCCAAGGCGTTTGCCAGTGATGATCAGGCCGATCTTGTTCACGGCATTTGTCAAAAAGTGGATGCGGCAGGCAGTGTGTTCAAGGAACAAATCTCGAACATCACCTCGCTCAGCGAAATGGTCAACCTTTGGGACTTCTGGCTGCGTCCCAAAGAGAACTGGAACTTCATTCAGCCCGAAGTGTTTTGGGCAGACCGACTGGCCAAGCGGCTGGGCAAGTTCGACGAGTCGCTGCACTTCACGATGGATTTCAATTACTGGCTGCGCGGCTTCGATGCAGGCATGAAAGTGCGACCACTGAATGCACCACTGGCTGCTTTTCGTGTCCACGAAGCCCAGAAAACGTCGCAGCGTGACGCCAGCATTCGGGAGTTGCTGCGAGGCATCGAGCCGTATCTGCTTGCCGACGACGATCGGATCCCAGCAGACCTGCGAACTCGATTGAATCAGTTGGCAGCCCTGAGTCATTGCCAGATCGAACACGCCCAAGCGACACCGACTAAACAGGTTGCCCAGTTGCTTCGTTTGGCCACCATGAACCCGAGCCTTTGCCAGTCAAAGCACTTTTGGAAGCAGTTCCGCCGCAGCAGCCGACGTGCACTGGTGCCGAGTCGTTACCGAGCTGCCTGACCCAAGGTGACCCTGACCTAAGTCGAGCACAGTCGCTGATACAGATCGATGTGCTGTTGCGTGATTTGTTTAGGCGAGTGCTGGGCGATCGCGAGTTCGCGTCCGGCTGCCCCCATCGCTTCCCTAGCATGGGCATCGTCGTGCAACCGTATGATGGCATCACAAAGAAGCCCTGGTGATCGAGGAGGCGTCAGCAGTCCTGTTTGGCCGTCGATCACCATCTCGGGAATGCCGCCCACAGCGGTGCCCACGACCGGAGTCTGGCAGGCCATCGATTCGAGTGCCGTTTGTCCAAACGCTTCTTCGATCGAGGGAAACACGAACACATCCATCGCTGAATAGATCGGCGATTGCTCGGCGCCACCATTCAGTTGCCCTTGATGCAACCACTGAATCGGGATCCTTTGCTGCAGTGTCTTGGAGGGTGGATGCCCAAAGCTAATTAGCGTTGTTTTCTTCTGAATCGATTCCGGTAACAACGTCATCGCATGCAGCAGGTCGGCAAGTCCTTTTCGTCGATTGCCCATCGCAGCACACGCAAAACCGATCACGAAGCGGTCGGCGGGAATGCCAATCGCAATTTTCGATTTATGTTTGTCCAGCGGCGAATAGTTTTCGATCGGCAACGGCAAGTAGATCGTTTCTTTGATTGCTGTCTTAGGAAGCACATCGGTCGACGCCGACTGTTGCAGATTCCAACGACTGTTGCCAACAACGGCCAGCTTTAAATTGCTGATTGCATCTCGCTTGATCTGCCGGCACTCGTATTCCAGATCCAACATTCCCGTCGCGGCATCGACATCACCTTGGTAGTGAAATCCACCCAGGTACGGATTCTGGTCGTGCAGCGTCCAAACAACCGGTATATCGATTTGGCCGAAGAACGTACGATAGTCGACCACGTCGCCCGTCCAATGAACGTGCAACACGTCGGCGCTAGCGAGCACCGGGCTTAGGTCGACGTTGACGAGGGCAGCGGGAGGCGAAAACGCTTCGTAATCTGCGTTCCCTTTTGACGCTGTTTTGATTCTGGCCTGCCAGCCGTTTTCAGTTGCGATGTGCAGCCGTGAGGCCCATTTTGATTTTCGACGGTCCCATTTGCTAGGTCTTGGAACCGGTAAGTGAATGATCGCCTGGGACGGCGAGCTTTCGCCATCGCAGACCGCAAACACGTGGCTGTCAATGTCGGCCTGACGCAGCCCCCCATGGATCCGCTGCAGCGCGCTTGCCCCGCCGTGCATGAACGCGGTTAAGTGAGCGATACGCATCGACTAAGCTGCTTTTCGCCGAGTGGCAAAAATCCATTTTTGCTCGGCCATCCGGCCTTCGGACACCAACGCCTCTTGTACATACGCACTGCAACGGTCTCGGACGGACGCTGGCAGCAGCGATTGTTTAGTAACCAAGTCGCGGTCGGTTACGACCTCTTCAATCTCATGAGTTTTTTGGAAAGCGAGTTTAAGTCGATCGGTGGTCCCTTCGACCAAATGGTCATGAGACTCAATCAGCCAATCCGCCTTGGATAATTCGTCTTCCGATAAACTATCGACGACTTGGTTTTCAAAACCTTCGCAGTCGACAACGACCAGTGAGTCCGACTGCAACTCATTTCGAAATGCGTCTGCATCGAAACCGCCAAACAGTTTCAAACGGTCTTCATCAATTCCGTTCGCCGTAGCATTGGCCTGGCAAAGTTTCTTGGCCTCGTCCTCGGTATCAAACCCAACCAGTTGCGCCTCGGGAAAATGTCGACCTAAGCCAACCAGATAAAAACCTTCGGCGAAACCGACATCGACAACCTGTCGGTAGCTTGTGTTTTGCTTGATCGCTTCAAAGCACGGTCGCAATTCCGATTCGTACGTCCCAAGCAACTTCGGCCACAACGAACTTCCTACGGCGGCTTCGCGCGCGTAACGCAGGCCCGCAAATGGTCCGGCGATCACAGTTCGGTCATTCAACAGATCAGCGCACTGCGCCCGCGCTCTTTTATGAATCACCGGATAACGTTGGCGATGGAAGAAATCGTGATTGGGCAGCCGCTGCGCCATGCTCCACAACAAGTCGCTCTTCATCATCACGCGGGTCGATCGGCAAGCAATCTTTCGGAATACGTTCTTCATTTAGAAACTTTCTTGACCATACACTTACATTGGAAATTGAATCAGCTTGTCAGTGAGACAGTGCTCAAGCAGCCGTTCGTTTTCCAAATAGAGTCTTCCGTGAAAACAGACGGCGACGTTTGGTCCGGCTTCGTTGCCAGGGACCGCTGTAAAGGATCTCGTCGGTATAACGGTCCGCTTCGGCGTGCCGAAATACTTCGTCGCTGTGATTGAGTTCGCCGAGCGGAGAGGTGGGAAGATGTGCGTAGGCTGTGTTGACGCTGGTGTGCGTCGCATCTCGATCGAAACCGATGTTGCTGACCAAGTTCTGGTTTGGCAACACCGTCAATCCATTTTGCAGCCAGCAAGCCAGTGTCCATGGGAACGCCCACGAATCGACGCTGCCGTCTTGCACTGCGTCGAACATGTGTTGCCAATACGCAATCTGTTGTTCACCCTCGCAGAAATGACTCAGTTGATTGGATTCTCGGATCTCGGGCCAGCGAGTCATTTTGAGGTCGAAGTGCTGCCAAGCACGCCGCCATGTCGCCCATCCCCAGCAATGTGGGTAACGCGAGAAGTAGTAGCTGTGGTTGGTGCGAGAATTTCCGTTTTGAAAGTTGTCGCCACTGATCGCCATGATCCGTTGATCGTGCCGATAACGGTCCAATAGCGTTTCGCAGTAAGGGAAAAATGTCGGCTCGACAATGCAGTCGTCTTCCAGCGTGATCAGGGTTTCGTGATCTTTCAAAACCTCGGTGATTGCCGAACTGATGCGGCGACCACAGCCCATGTTTTCGTCGGCGTACAACCGATGAACCTTGCAGGGCCAGTCGATATCTTCGGTAATCGCTCTCGCCTGCAATGTTCGTTCGGCTTCACCTTCGTGCCCTTGCCGAGGCGCATCGGCAGCAACATACAGAACCGAAGGTGCAAGCGCACGTATCTGTTCAAAAGACCGCTGCGTATGATCAGGACGGTTGAAGATGATGTACAGAATCGGCGACATGCTTGATCACGCAGCGGAAGTGAATTGACAGATGATCTGTTTCAGCAACGAATTCTCAGAAGCGAGGTAGGCCCAAAACCGATCACAGTGACTGGCGATACCAAAGAAGCGAAAAACGATCAACGCCAACCAGGCGATATTGACTGCGGTGATCTGAATTTCCTATTGAAAGCAGGAACCTTGACATGCTGCCGCGAAGATTCGCGTTGGCGCGAGTGTTCTGAACGAAAATGGACCCCCAGCGGCTTTAGGAAACTACGCCATGATCATCGATCTTCGACGCGAATTACGCCGATACGGAATCAAGCCGGACCACGTGCTGCACGTTGGCGCTCACGAAGGCCAAGAAGATGGCATCTATCGTAAAATGAAGGCAACGCCGGTTTACGTCGAAGCGAATCCAGAAGTGTTTTCTCGCTTGCGTGAGAATCTGCCAGATCGCGAGTGTCACATGGTTGCAATTTCGGATCACGAAGGCACGGCTGAGTTTCACGTCACTTCAGCTGACCAAAGTAGCTCGCTGCTTTCGTTGGCCAAACACTCGGAAATTTATCCAGACATTGTTGAAACGAAGACTTTTCAAGTTCAGTGCACAACCATCGACAAACTGCTGGAAGGCCGGGCGGAATCCTTCGACGTGCTAAGTCTCGATATTCAGGGAGCAGAATTACTGGCGTTGAAGGGAGCCAGCGAACTTTTGCAAACGGTGTCTGCGATCATGACCGAGGTCAATCGCGAGGAAATGTACCACGGTTGTGTTCAGATCGAAGAACTTGACAACTACTTAGATCAGTTTGGCTTCACCCGCGTGAAAGTCACTTTTCCCTACCATGAGTCGTGGGGAGACGCACTCTATCTTAAAAACGCAATTGCAAGTCGTTCAGGGATCACAAAACTGATGCGACGTTTCTTTCCAGTTTCTCGTGCTGCGTAGCTGTCGTTCGGAGAATGAATGCTTGTCGCGCGGCTCGGCTTTTCAAAGTTATCGATTAGAGAGAATCGAACTGAGCCTATGCAGATTCTGCTACGCAGCCTTCACACACGCTGCAACCCGCGTGTCTTTGAAAAAGACGGTATGACGAGTACGACTGCACGGCTGATAATCGTTGGCCATCATCAGTTTGGCCGAGTCCGATTGCAAAACACTCTCGAAATACTCGCCGTAAATCTCCACCAACACGAAAGTTGGTCGAAATCGATCCCAGTCGTTGGATTGAATCACTTCGAAGTCAAAACCCTCAACATCAATCGATACGAAATCAATTGCTTGTCGCGAATCAATGTGGCGTTCGAGAATATCGTCGAGGCGGCAAACACTTACTTGGCGTTGGTCGATGATGTTGTAGGTCGTGTTGGCATCGCGGTCGTTGGATAGGGTCTCGTCAAAGCCGTTCAACGCCGGTTCGTCAAACATGTAGTAGGTTAGGCTGCCAGGCGTCTGCGCAATCGCGGCTTCGACTGCAACATCATCAGGACGAACCGAAAGAAACTGGGCTGCAAATCCAGGCCTTGGATCGATACTGATACCCCGCCACCCAAGGTCATAAAACAACCGCGTGTTAGAGAATCGGGATGGATGGTGTGCACCGACATCGACGTAGAACCCCTCTCGGTTTACAGCATCATCAATCAGCCGCAGCAAGACGAGATCTTCGCCCTCTTGAGCATATGATTTTTGCCAGTAGCAAGAATCTTTTTCACTTTTCCAAGGTAAACGCTTTTTGATTGATCGAGCTAGTTTTTTCACCATGGGTACCTTGTTCAGTGGGAACGTTTCATTTGACGGTGGCTAACGCAGCAGAACCCTACAGATTTTCTGTACCAAGCCAATGGTCTCTGCGTCAAGTTTGAACACGTCCCCACACTGGGTGCCTGGTTGCTGAGTGGTTGGTCGTAAACACTGGTCGAAAGCTGTGGCATGTAGTTTGGCTAAGCCGAATTTGTTCGGCGAATCCGTTAACCGGAAATGAAGAATCAAGAAGGGAATCGATTCCTTGGCTTCCTCCACAACTGGCTTTCGCCAATCATCGCGAAAAATCATTGCAAACGTCACAACAACGCGAGAATTCGTGAGAACCAGTGCTGGGAAATTTGCTCTAGGGGGTTTCTGAACTACACTGTCGAGCAAGATTTCCCTCTCATTCCGCATGGTTTGCTCTCATGTTTCGCCGCTCAAAGTCGTCTGCCTCTCACCCCTCTTTTCGCTCGCGTAAGTGGCTGGTGAACGAGCTGGAGCCCCGCCTGATGTTGGCTGCCGACGCAGCCGTGGCTGTTTGTCACGCAGGGGCCGGCGAAGTCGCCGCGCCAAGCCTGGCGGGCGGACAGACTCAGGCATCCAGCAGCCAGCACTTGGTCATCGTTGACTCGGGAGTTCAGGACGTGGCTGCATTGTTGGAAGCCGTTCCTGCGGATGCTTCGATCGTGATGATCAGTCAAGCGGAAAGTGGAGTCGACCAAATCACGGCGGCCATTGCATCGCATCAAGGTTTGAAATCAATCCACCTATTGAGCCACGGAAGCGAAGGAAAGCTACAGCTCGGAAACGAAACACTGTCGTCCGCAAACTTGGGTCAGTATCAGAATCAAATCAAATCCTGGCGGAACTCAATCGTTGCTGGCGGTGACTTAGTGATCTACGGCTGTGATGTTGCCAGCGGATCGCAAGGCGTCTCATTCTTGGCTCAGCTTGCATCGATGTCAGGTGCCGACGTTGCCGCGTCGAACGATCGCACGGGTGCAGCCACATCAGACCATTTCGCCGATTGGGATTTGGAATACCAACTCGGAAGTATTGAAACGGCCGGTCTGTTGATCTCGAACCGCTTGGGTGGGTTTACAGGTCAATTGGCGATTGAGATTTTTGCCGCTGGTTCGACCGGTGACGAGCTGATGGAACTGGAAATCAACGGCCAGGTCGTTGACACATGGTTCGTCCAAGGCACCGATGCAGAGAACGGGCAGTTCTACTCCTATGTTTCCGATGTCGATGGAGTCGACATCAATGATGTCCGCATCAATTACGTCAACGATCTTTACGACCCGGCCAATGGCATTGACCGTAACCTTCGTGTTGACCGCGTGGTAGTCGACGGTTTTAACTACGAAGCCGAGGCCCCGTCGGTGTTTGCCACAGGTGTTTGGGATGGAAGCCAAATCACTTCCGGCAACTTGCAAACTGAGTACCTTCGCGCGAACGGGTACTTCCAATTTTCGGGTGATGCACCGACCGGCGGAAACGGATCGGTGATCGAAGTGTCGCTTCGCGGGCTGTCCGGTGGCGAGTCGGCGCAGCTGTTGGTGGACGGTTCAGTCTTGCAAACTTTCAGCGGCCTATCCACCAACACCCAAGTGTTTTCAGCTCAAGCCGATGGAACGGTGACCGCCGATCGCGTGCGTGTTGCGTTCATCAATGACCAATACACGCCGGGCGGAATCGATCTGAATCTTGAAGTCGACTTCATTCGCGTCGATGGACAAGTTTTCCAGACCGAAGCCGCGACGACCTATTCGACGGGCACATGGTTGCAAGAAGACGGAATCCAGCCTGGTTTCCGTCAAAGCGAAGTGCTTCACACAAATGGTTATTTCCAGTATCTGGCGTCGAGTGGTCCAGTCGGCAACGCAGGTAGCTTCTCGTTGGTGACTAGTGAGATTGTGACTGTTGAAGGTCAGAGTTCGATCACGTTGGAAGTCCTCCGTCTCGGTGGCAGCGATGGTACCGCGTCGGTTGATTACTTGACCGCAGCAGATAGTGCGACCGCGGGTGAGGATTTCCAAGCCACCAGCGGACGATTATTCTTTGCCGATGGTGAAACCGTAAAGCAATTCACGGTGAACATCCTCGACGATGGCATTGCCGAATCGACTGAATCATTCAGCGTGCGAATCGATAATCCAATTGGCGCCGACTTGCTTGCTCCGAGAACTTCGATCGTCACGATCTTGGATGATGATTCGGGTCTTCCCCGATTCGAGTCGTTCACCTCAGCAACCGATTTGGCTCTAAACGGTTCGGCTTCGATTAATGGAACTCAGCTTCAGCTAACCAGCACGGGGACCCGGCAAGCCGGAACCGCCTTTTATAATTCGCCAATCTCGGTGAGTGGCAACACATCGTTTCAGTCCAGCTTTACATTCCAAATGGGCGGCGGTGCGGGTATCAACGGTGCGGATGGAATGACCTTTTTGTTGCAAAACTCGGCTGCCGGACTGAATTCTCTTGGGCGTGCCGGTGGATATCTGGGTTATGACACGATCGGTCAAAGCGTTGCCATTGAGTTCGACAACTACAACAACGGTGGCGACATTGCGGCCAATACGGTCGCCGTCGTGATCAACGGAGACACGCGGAATGCGTTCGCGGAAGTTGTCTCGCCATTTGATCTCAATAACAACACGCTTTATCACGCTTGGGTCGAATACAACGGCGAGACAAACACGCTTGCCGTTTTTGTTTCACCCACGGAAGACAAGCCAGTCTTCGCCGTGTTGAAGACCAATATCGAACTAGATTCCATTGTTGGGAACCAAGCCTACGTTGGTTTTTCCGCAGGCAACTACGATCTGACGAACTACCACCGAGTTGGTTCTTGGAATTTCTCGCTTGATAAGCCGCAGGGCGACCCGCCGGTAAACCCAACTGGCAACGTCGTGGAGCAAGACTTGATCACGGGGCTGGATCAACCTCTCGCCCTCGATTGGTCGCCAGATGGACGTAACATTTACATCGCCGAAAAGGCAGGTGTCATTAAGGTTGCACGTGATGGATCCAGCAGTGCAAGTGTGGTCTTAGACATTTCTGCCAAAGTGAATGATGTTCAGGATCGCGGTTTGATCGATTTTACGTTGGATCCGAACTTTCAATCCAACGGATTTGTCTACCTGCTTTATACGTATGATCCACCTGAAGTGTTTGACAATGTAGGCGACGCGAATGCAGGGCCTGATGGGCGTGGTAACCGCGCGGGCCGATTGTCTCGGTTCACACTTGACGCTTCCACTGGATTCACGTCGGTGGTTTCGGGTAGTGAATTGGTACTGCTCGGAACAAACAGCACCTGGGATAACTTCAATGGCTTTGTGGACAGCACTGTAAGTCTGAACGAGCCGCAGGGTGGTCGTGAAAACGGCCAGTACATTGAAGACTTTATCGTCAGCGACAGTCGTTCTCACACGGTCGGTAGCCTTCAGTTCGCTAGTGACGGAAATCTGTTTGTGTCGCTTGGCGACGGAGCGAGTTTCAACCAAACGGACCCTCGTGCTTTGCGAGTTCAAAGTCTGTCGAGTCTGGCTGGAAAGGTGCTTCGGATTGATCCCTCCACCGGCCAAGGTGTTTCCGACAACCCGTTCTACGATGGCAACCCGAATTCGAATCAGTCTCGCATTTACCAACTTGGACTCCGCAATCCATGGCGATTGACGTTGGACGAGCGGACAGACCAATTGTTCATTGGCGAGACCGGGCTGGGCAATTATGAAGAAATCAACACCGGTGTCGCCGGCACCAACTTTGGCTGGCCTTACTATGAAGGCGCGCAAGGTACCAACAGTCGTACCCCTGGTTACAGTAGCTTGCCGCAGGCGCAGGATTTCTATCAAAATGGAACCGCTAAGCCTGCCTCGATCGCGCTGGCTCACCAAGCCGGTTCAAATGTCATCGTCCTTGGCGACATTGTTTACAACTCGGATCTTGGGCTGCAGTACGAAGGCGATTTGTTCTACAACGACATGTACCGCGGTATCGTTCGACATGCCAATGTGGGGCCCGATGGCCAACTAAGCGGCGTCGAGGTGTTCACCACGGGAGCCGAATTCATTGTGGACATTCAGCAGGGAGCGGATGGTTCGCTTTACTATGCCAACCTGGTTGAAGGCACCGTCGGCAAGTGGCAGATTGTTTAATGTTGATTTGATCATGTAACGCTATACTGCGTCGCATGACTCAAAAAGACATTCAGCAAATCTTGGAGGCCGCCGTCTCCGGTAGCCTCGGCACGCTTACTGACGACGCAACTCCGTTTGTTTCCTTGGTGACAGTCGCTGTCACCGGGCCTCGTTCGGTGGCAATGTTGTTGTCAGGATTGGCCGTTCATACCAAGAACTTGATGCGAAACCAAGCAGCGTCGCTGTTGCTGGTTTCGCTAGGTGGCGAATCAGGTGATCCGCTGGCGGGTGCGCGTGTGACGTTGACGGGAACGGTTCGAAAACTGTCACGCGAGGAAGATGGTGAAGTTCGCGGCGTATTCCTGGCGAAACATCCCGAAGCGGCCATGTATGCGGATTTTGGTGACTTTTCATTTTTTGTTTTGGATATTGATCAAGCTCACCTTGTCGCTGGCTTTGGAAAAATTGTTACTGTAAGTGGCGTCGAACTGAATTGAATTTCATTCCTGTTGAGGTCACTTGATGAATCGGTCCAAAGAAAACGAGTCCAGCGATTTGCCAGAACTTCCCGATGACGAGCCTGCCGCTGCGCCAATCGACGAGCCAATCGTTGAGCCGGGGCAAGCCGATTCCAATCGAACAAATCAAATCACCAACGAAGTCGATCGCGACAAGATCGCTCAGTTTGTCACCACCATTCGAAACGCCGAAGAACAGGTCGGTCAACACATCATCGCCGCGTTACAGCATGACAATACCGTGGCTGTGATCACAACCGTTGCGGTCGGCCCTGATGGAAATCAGCGTGTGATCTCGGCGGCTCTGAATCCGGATCGATTGAAGCAAGTGCAAGAAATCCTGATGCAAGCCGAAGAAGAACGCGAGGATGAAGAACCGTGCGTCGGTTTCCACTGTTTGGTGAAACCTAAGTTGTCCTAAGGGACGCGACCTAAGGCCGGATCACGATCAACTTATCCGCGACCGTCTCGCTTAGCACGGTCGTGTTCTTGTCGATTTCAACTGTCGTCGTTGCGGCGAGCGGGGCGTGTTCGACAACGCAGCCGACGGCGGAAAGTTCCAGGCCGGATGCGGTCAAGAATCGCAGGAATTCACTTGATTGGTCGACCACTCTGACCAATCGAAAGGGCTCGCCCGCCGGCCACTGGGTTAGAGTTTGCCCAGCATCGGATTGAAGCGTGCCGTCGCTGCGTGGGATGGGGTCGCCGTGCGGATCGGCGCCCGGATATCCCAAGTGTGCATCGATTCGATCGACCAAGCGATCACTGACCGCATGTTCCATGTGCTCGGCTTCTTCGTGGACTTCGTCCCATGGCATGCTAAGCGTTTGCGACAAGAACAACTCGATCAAACGATGGCGTCGAACCACACGTAGCGCCAACTGCGTTCCGCTGAGCGTCAACCGAACGCCTTCATACGGCGCGTACTCGACCAAGTTTGCATCGCGCAGCGTTTTCAACATCGCTGTGACACTTCCTGGCGATACCGATAATTGACTGGCAATCGCTCCGGTCGCAACTGATTCTTTATCAGGTTGTCCGCCAAGCTGGTAAATCGCTTTGATGTAGTTTTCAGTTGTCAGGCTTGGCATTGATGGAACTTCCTCACGAAGCGAATCCGGACAATTCGGCCGACTGACGAACGCGTGTGATTCCAATGATGTAAGCCGCCGTTCGCAATGACACTTTGCGTTCCTGCGCGGTCTGCCATACGTTTTCGAAGGCTTGGTTCATGGTGTGGTCTAGTTCTTGGCGAACACGATCGAGTGTCCAGCGATAGTGTTGGCGGTTCTGGACCCATTCAAAGTAACTCACCGTAACGCCGCCCGCGTTGGCCAGGATATCGGGCAGGATCGTAACGCCGCGTTCGGCTAAGATTTTGTCGGCGTCAGGGTACACCGGGCCATTTGCCGCTTCAATGATCACAGTTGCTTTGATCTTGTTAACATTGTCTTTTGTGATCACGCCACCTAGGGCGGCTGGGATTAGCACGTGGACATCGTCCAGTTCCAGCAGCGCGTTGACGGGTAAGCACTGGCATTGCTGGTAGCCTTCAAGCAAGCCGCGAGGATGCCCGATTTTGTGATGCAGCAGGCTTTGGATGTCCAGCCCATTGGGGTCGTAGTAGGTTCCCGAAACATCGCTGACCGCGACGATTGGAAACTGGGCATCGCATAGAAATTTGGAAGCATGCGAGCCAACGTTTCCGAAACCTTGGATCGCAATGTTGGTGCGCTCAGCCTTTTGTCCAAGACGCTTGCACAGCTTAACGGTCAGAGCGCCAACTCCGCGGCCGGTTGCTTCTTCGCGTCCTTTGGCACCGTACTCTTCGACAGGTTTGCCGGTGATGACTGCCGGATTAAATCCGTGGTATTTTTCCCATTGATTTCGGAACCACGCCATCACGCGGTGGTCGGTGCCCATGTCGGGTGCGGGGATGTCTTTGTCGGGGCCGACGATGTCGTGAATCTGGTCAACAAAGGCTCGAGTTAAACGTTCCAATTCTCGCGGCGACAATTCCGAAGGGTCGACGCCAATGCCGCCTTTCGCACCGCCATATGGCAAGTTTACGACAGCGGTTTTCCAAGTCATCAAACTGGCTAGAGCGCGAGTTTCGTCCAGGTCCACGTCGGGGTGGTAGCGGAGTCCACCTTTCATCGGACCGCGGTGGTTGTCATGTTGAACCCGAAATCCAACGTAGTTAGCAAGACGCCCGTTGTCTCGCTCGATCGTGACGCGCACTTGCACTTCGCGTCGAGGCGTTAGCAACGTTTCTCGCATTTCTGCGCTGATGTTGAGGTGTTCCGCGGCGACGTCAAAGAAATGCTGGGTCGCCTTAAAAGCTCGCATTGGTTCGCGTTCCAGATTAGAGATGGCGGTGACCCAATCGATAGGCCAAGAGGTTTAGCGGCGAAGGGCCAGCGGCAGTGATTTAGCAGCAACGAGCGCCGCTTCGCAAGCTTACCCAGAATATCCGATTTAGGCAGCGCTGCGTGCTGACGAAATTGCTTCCGCCGAGTCGGCGATCCAGCGGCGAACATCAGATAGTTTTGGCGCGTCGGCGCCGCGTAGATATCGGCGGCCGCTAGAGGTCATCGCAAACTGGGCGACTTCTTGATGAAGCTCGCCTGCTTTGCAAACCGCGACGGCACTGGCCGAATTGTACTGAGCACCGGCAAGCATTTGGCATTCACGTGCCAGCAGTTCTGGGATCTCGCACATTAGTTTGGCTTGCCACTGCCACTGAGTCACGGTTTCGGTCGTGATCCAGTAGGTCAACATTTCGGCCGCCATCTTGGCTGCTGATTCATCTAAGAATTCGCCGACTGTGTGGATGCCAACCGACGCAAAACGCTGAGCCGTTTTGGGACCGATCGACGGAGCGTTGACGAGTGGATCTTGCCTCGATAGTCGGCATCGATCATTTACCGGCTGGTGTGTGACTGGTGTATCGACGCTGCGTGGTACGAATGGAATGGTCGCGGGATAATCTTGGTGCGAAGGTTCCAAGTCTGCTTCGCTGGTCGTTGCGACGACAATCTCGTTGGTTTCGTTGGCGGCTTGTATAGCAGCGGCCTGAATTTTTTTGGCAGCCAGGCGACGTGCACGTCGGCTTTCTCGGGAAGCCATTTCGGTTCGGTAGACATCTATCACTCGGTGAACAATGTCCACATCGGCGGGCAAGTTCTTTTGCAACGTGCCGGTTCGGCGAAACTCGCTGATCAGGCGTCCGACGGCGTCTTGTTCGATTCGGTTCTCAATTCGCTTGAGCCAAGCTCGCGCCGGAGTGCGAATGACCGCGAGTGCGGTGCTTGCCGATAGAGATGCTTTGGCGATTGGTTGTCCCATTGCTGACTCGGCATCACGCGCGGCGCGTTCAAGCACTCTTGCCCAGCCGGTGATGGCCAAACCAAAGAGTTCCGAAAGTGCGCGCTGAGCAACCAGCCCAAGTCCGTCGGGCGGATGAGCTCGGCCGCGTTCAAGATCGTACGTATCCAGCAACGGAAAGTAACTTCGGTTGGCAAATTTGGCGCCGTGCAAAATTGCCTCGCCGAGCCAGCCGATATTGTTCGATAAGTTGAAGACCGTTCGAGCTGGGTCGTCTCGCCACACGGTCAGAATTGATTCATACGATCGCGTGACGCTCCATTCAATCGGTCGATGCAGGACCTTTTCACGTTCGCATTGCTGCGTGTGCAGGGGCATCATCGGATCGGTGAAGTAGTGGCTCAGTACGCCAGCCGCGTGGGCTGCGTCACTGTAGCGGCCCGCACGTAAGTGATTCTGAAGTTTGTCATACCACAGGTGGGCAACGCGCGGCGCACCACCCCAGTAACCGTCGGTGACATGGACCACATGGTTTTGAAAGTCACGAAACCGCGTGTCCGGATCCTTTGCGCCTCGCAGGTATCGATCGTGGTGTCGAAGCAGCACGCGTGCGAGTCGTTGGCCAGCGTCAGTTTGCACCAACGGTAGCGCATCGATTGCAAAAAAGTGATGGGTGCTGCGACAATGGGCGGCGCGTAGGATCAAAAACAACGGGTTCATGACACCACCCTCGTTAGGCGGCTTGGGATTGGCTCGAAATCGCAGCATCCACATCGACGCGATAGGCCGCGGCTTGTCGAGACAATCTCGCCCGCAGCGACTCGTCGCCTCTTAGTACCGACGACGCGGTCGTCATCCGTTGTTGGAAGACGTCAAACGTCAGCGGCCGAAAGGTGGCGTGACCTGTTGGCGGCGCGGCCGCACCATAGGCAGCCGTTCGGCGCCACTTCCAGTCCGCGCGAGCGATTCCTAGGTACACCGCGTAGAGTTGCGTTACGCTTAATTTCGAAAGATCTTGTAGTCCGGTCATCACCACGGTTGCATCCCCACAGCACAAACGAATTAGGGTTTGCGACGGACGCAACCATCGCGGCCGTCTGCGTGGCAAGTGTGCCGATCCGCGGGCGTCGGTGGCAAGAGAGATTTTTTAATGCTAGGTGAGCCAAACGTGTCGGTATTAACGCGGCTTCGAGCGAACGATCTCTCGAGTCCGTGACACGAGCGAGAAAGTTTCTTCGGGGCGTGGATCCGGCGCGACGCTGGTGAAGTAGTCTTGGTCGATGCCCAAAATCTTGCGACGTTTCTGAGAAACGCCAGGGTCCGAGTCCAGGAAGCTTTCCGCCATTTCAAAATCGCGGTCCCACAAGATCGCAATCGACAGAAGGTCGACGACATCTTCGAAAGCCGTCAAGTCGATTGAGTCGCGACCTGGCAAATCGACCGATACCGATTCTGGCATTGATTGATAGGCGGCCAAAGTGAGCGATCGCCATTCCGTTTGCGGCGGAACCGAATCGCCGAACAAGTCAATCTCGATCGCAATCTGGTCACGCACTTCAACAAAAATAGCCGCCACGGTGGCTTCGGCTAAAGCCGACAGTTGCATTGGCGAATCGGTTTCGGTCAACAAATGCTCAGCCACTTCGTGTAGCAAACCGATTCGCTGACAGACCGTCAATTGATCAAACACATCGATTCCCGAATCGCAATCCGGGATCACTTCGTCAACGCAGTCAACGTCAACATGAACCAGCAACGCATCGATCATCGTGTCGATTGCGGCGCCGACCAACGCGCTTTCAGCGCCTCGCAAGGTTCGATCACCTCGGCTGGTATGCCACATAAAATTCCCTTTTCCCCGAACATGCAGTTCGCGTCGAAAATATCGACGCGTCCACAATAATGCCTGCAACCCTTTAGAGGCCGACATCATAATCGAGGAATCGCGACGTGGTACGCCGCGGCGAAAATTTCATTTTTTTCAGTCGTAAGTCGTTCGCTAGAAACAACTACGCAGCGCGTGTGATCGGATTCGCGGTGCCCGAATCGTGCAATTCGCGGCGTGCCGGACGAACGCGAGGCCGGGTTACGGATTCTTCTTCGTTGCGGCTGATATGGACATCCAACTGTGGGAACGGAATTGAAATGCCGGCGCCGTCAAGTTGACGCTTGACTTGCGCTGTGAGCGTTTCGTGAATTGGCCAGTAATTCTTTGAAGCAACCCAGGCACGCACTTTCCAGTTGACACTGCTAGCACCAAGATCGCTGAGGATGACTTGCGCGCCACGCCCTTCGCCTTGAACAACGGCTTCGGAAATTTGTGAGACAGCGGCTT
The DNA here is from genome assembly GCF_007860175.1 of Rubripirellula reticaptiva. NCBI lineage: Bacteria > Pseudomonadati > Planctomycetota > Planctomycetia > Pirellulales > Pirellulaceae > Rubripirellula > Rubripirellula reticaptiva. The sequence goes on from NZ_SJPX01000001.1 coordinate 1,661,546, forward strand.
CCAATGCGGCGCGAGTTTGGTCGAGGTCGGCGTTGTAATCGACGCCCACTAGTACTTCGACTCGGCGATGTTGGTGATACGAAATGTTTTCGATCGTGCCGCCTGAAATCGAACTATTCGGAACGATGATGCGGCGGTTGTCGGGCGTATCAAGCGTCGTGGTGAACAAGTCGATCTCGTTGACCTTTCCCATCACGCCGCCAGCATTGACGACGTCGCCAACTTTGAACGGGCGAAACACCAACATCAAGACACCACAAGCAAAGTTGCTAAGGGTTCCCTGAAATGCCAAGCCTACGGCAAAGCCGGCGGCGGCCAACATCGCGGCCAATCCGCCAAGCGGTGCACCCAGTTTTGACAGTACCGCACCAGTAACGCCAAACATGACGCAATAGAAAACCATCTTGCCGATGAATCGGCCAAGTGTTTCGTCGACGCGGCGGCAAACGGGACGGCTTACCAAACCCGAAATGTATTTTGCAGCGAGGTAGCCAAGAAAAATCACCCCTAATCCGATGGCGGCCCAACCGAGGGCGGGTGCCAGGTGGGTCGCGGCGTAATCCGTCGCCCCTGCGACATCGCCACTACTTAGCTTGTTCCACGCTTCTTCCGTTGCGGTCAAGATCTCGGGATTCCGGGCAGGCATTTCGGTTGTTTCAGCCACTTCAAAGTCCTTCTTGAATGGGCAAAATCGATAATCAGCATCATGCTGCGTTGAGTTCGTGTGACCCCTGTATAGAAAAACAGTATCCGAGTTAGCAAGGCAGATCCGGCTGCGGGAATCAGAGTGTCAATGACGGAAAATGGATGCGGCGGTGGAATGGCGTTACGATAAGGCTTGATTTCCTGTTTACCTGGAATCGCCTGCTTCGGTGCCGACTTTGATTTGGTGCACCTGGGGGTTGTTTTCTTGCGGAGCCTTGTCCGGATCTTGGTACTTTGCGACATCAAAGTGCTTGGCGTAGGTGCCAAAATCGTTGAACGCATATTTTTTGGCCCATCGGTACACGAAGCTGCGTTCGCGAATCTCGTCGCCTTGCTGGTACTGGCTTCGCCGTGGCGTCACCTTGTTGAGTTCCGCGATCACGGATTTGCGGGCCGTCGTGTCACGCGCGCCGTGCTTTTCGGCTAGCTGAACCAGCAAGTCAGGACGTTCCATGATCACACAGCCGCGGGTGTGCTGGGCGGTCAGTTCGCGAAAGTCTTTCAAGAACTCGGACTTGTTCATCGTTTCAGCAAGCGGGCGGTCATCGTGAATCGATTCGGTGGCAAGTTGGATCACGGGACACGGTTCGATATCGCCCCACGGTCCAATGTGGTGAGTGAATCCGGTGACGGCTGGACACAGTGCGTTGCCAGCGTCGTCGTGGTAAGCATCGATCACGACGATCGGTTTGGTCGCGCGAGTGTCGACGACGAACTGTCGAACTCGGCGCTGCTCGTCACTCGATAACGCCAAGTCTTGATTGGGTTCCGGTCCGACGGGGCGATAGATGTGGTACCAACAGTACATCACACCCATTTCAATCAGCCGATCGACCCATTCGTTGCGTACCAGGTCATCGATGTTCGACTTGCAAACACTCGTACAGACGCCGACTAACAGCTTGTGCCGCAGAGCGGTTTCCAAACCTTTCATCGTTTTGTTTAACACGCCGTCGCTGCCGCGGCGAGTGTCGCTGATGATTTCGCTGCCTTCGACACTGATCAGTGGTGTTACGTTGCCGAGCCGGCGCAGTTCAGCGGCGACTTCATCGGTGATAAAGTGGCCGTTGGTGAAAACTTGGAAGTAGACGTCAGGATTGGCGGCAAAGATTTTTAACAAGTCTTTGTGCATGAACGGCTCACCGCCCAGGATGCCAAAGAATCGATTGCCCATCGCCTTGGCTTCGGCGATCGTTTTGTTAGCGGCTTCGAGTTCGATCTTATGCTGCTTGGACGCCACGTCGACCCAGCATCCCTGGCAACGAAGATTGCAGCTATTGATCACCGACAGGTACAAAAACGGCGGAAAGAACTCGCCTCGTTTGAGTCGTCGCTTGTGCTTATGCACGCTCATCAGTCCGCCCAGACCCAGGGTCCAGACAGCTTTCATCAGCAGCCGTTTGTCGGTTTCGACCAGAAATCGGCGAGCCAGTTTGAGATACATTGGCGGGTGGGGTGTAGAAGTGGTGGCGAATGAGACCGAAACAGTCTCTTCAAGCCTAACCGGGTTGCCTAGTCAAGGGAAACCACCGCCGATGTCCGAGACGCAATGTCGGTGATCGACGGTCTTGACAGTGCCACGACGGGGGCCTTTGGCGGGGGCCCTGGCCAGGTACGGCTTGCAAGCCGAAACGGGCAGGAAAGTCCTGCGAGAAAGGAAGCTTTCGCGTTCGGTCCGCTTCGGTTTGCCGTGTCTAGGGGACCATTCCCGGGGTGGGGATCGCTTTCTGGATCGCCCTGGTGGCTTGTTCCAAGAATCCCGGTTGGTCGACCAACTCCATCACGGCCGGGTGATTGAGTAGCTTCATTGCCATCGATGGTGTCATCGATTGACCGGAGTCGATGATTTCGCGGACTTCTGGGTCCGAATTCAGTTGGTTGACCAATTTTCGAACTTCCGGTTTTTGACGCAGTTCTTGGATCTCCGGTGTATCGAGCAGTTCTTGCATTTTGGCTGGGTTGCCAAGCACGGTGGCGGTGCGGCCGAATTCCTCGACTTTGTTGAGTTGAGGAATCATCGCCAGCGGGTTGTAATTGACCAAGTATGGGCCGATTACGCTTTGCCGAGTGGCTTCGGCAGTCGATAAAATGACTTTGGATGCGATCTGTCCGCGAGTGTCGGCGGGGTCGCGAATTCCGGCTCGTTTCAACTCGATCGGTTCCATCACCAGAATCCCGCCGATGAAACAAGCCAAGCCGACGACACCTTGCGCGATGCCAAGCATGAAACCGAACCGACGATTCCAGCGGTCCAGTGCCCGGCGGCGGCGTACCATTGATCCTAGAATGAACCACAGGCAGAACATCACGAACAAGCCGATCGCTAGACCGACGACGCCGATACTGAGGAAACGATTGGCCAAACCGCTCAGTCCAAACCACTGAGAAAAACGGTAGGCGTTTTCCATTCCTATCGCGGGTGCAAACGCAACCGCGGCAGCGACGGCCACCATCGATGCGAAGATCGAAAAGACACCAGTGCGGTATCCGGCAAACGCGCTGAATCCGGCAATTGCCGTCATGGCTGCAGCGATGTAGTCACCTTGGAATCCGAAATAGGTGGCTGGTCCAAAAAATACCGCCGTCCAAAACAAACGTGCTCGCCAGGAAAGATTGCTGGTTTCTGGCAGAACGTCGTCGGGGTCGGGAAAGTACTGGATGGTTTGCATCAAATAGGGCTCGGCTTTGCGGGGCTGGGCGTTGTTTGGCGCAGCGCTGAACTGGTAGGCGGTTCGCATCAACGCTACCCCGCTGGTTGGTGCGAGGTCACCGTAGGCGTCGCAGTGAACGGGGCTTTGGTAACGAATGGCAGTGCCCGTGCCGGTTGTGCGGGTTGTCGCGTCAGTGCGGGTTTTTCGACATCATTCGATCCGGCTTCGTATTGCCAGTCAAAACGGTCGAAGCAATCAATGGACACGATGCACCCATGGATGGATGAATCTGAACGATGAAGATCTCAAACGTAAACTTTTTCAACTCGGCTTGGTCGAGTCCCTTTTCCACGCCGCCCGTTCGATGGGCTGCATCGTTGTTGGTGATGGCCGCGATGGCGTCAACGGCTCCCGCGGCTGAAAAAGATGTCGCGGAGAAAGATGGCGATAAAAAGACGTCCAACTCGACCAAGCAAATCGACGACGACCTGGGCTTTGCGGCCGAACGGGACGCGCTGCCCAAAGTTGTCAATGGCCGGTTCGTGATTCCGCCATTGGCGGCTCGGTCGACAGACTTTGCTGATGTCGGCAATGGCAAAACACCCGACGGCTTTCGCGCGGCAGAGGATCGGCCGCTTCAGTTGTTGCCTGAGTCGGGTGCCGATCGCGGAGGAGACTGGGCTTGGTCGTTAGCCGACTGGGCGGCACCGAATACGTACTCTTATCCTCGGTATTTCGAGGATCGGATGCTAGAACGACATGGCCACGAGCGATTCGGGTACGCCCAGCCGCTTGCCAGTGGAGTGCGATTCTTCGCCACGATGCCAATGTTGCCGTATTTGATGGCGATCCAGCATCCCTGCGATTGCGAGTACACCCTGGGCTATTATCGCCCCGGATCGTGTGCCCCGCGGACTCTGCAGCGTCCACCCTGGGATCGCAGAGCGGTTATTGCCGAAACGGCCGCTGTCGCGGTGGGCATCATCGCGATCCCTTAAGACAGGACTTTCGTCCCCATGGCGGCTCGGCTAAAGTGACGTGTTCGCTGTCGACATTGAATTGTCGATTCCCGTCTCAACGAAATCCAACGCCGCCATGATGTTTTACGCTCTGACCTTGATTGTCGCTGCCAGCCGCTTTTTGCCACACCCACCAAACGTGGCGTGTGTCGGGGCGTTGGGACTATTTGCGGGCTGCTATTTGGCTGGGCGGCGAGCATTTTTGGTGCCCGCGGTCGTGCTGTTGATCAGCGACATCGTCGGTCATGCACTGCAGATCCCGGGCATGGGTTTCTACTCGCCCGTCGCCATGTTGGGCGTCTACGGCGGTGCAACTTTGGGCGTGATGGTGGGGCGTTGGGTGTCCCGTGCGAATCAGGCGTCTGATCAGTCGGGCTTGGGTGCCAAGATTGCTCGGATTTGTGGTGGCTCGCTCGCTGCGTCGACGCTCTTCTTCGTGACCAGCAACCTGGGTGTCTGGATGGCCGGATGGTACACGATGACCATCGGTGGTTTGTTCGCTTGTTACGCCGCTGCCATCCCGTTCTTCGGTTACACGATTGCGGGTGACTTGGTTTTCACCGCTGTCTTGTTCGGTGCCTATCAGTTCTCGGTGAATTCAGTGACCGTTCGCCAGCAATTGGTTCCTGTCAAAGTTCGCTAGTCGAGCCGTTGTGCTGCGAACCACTTTCGATTCGGAAACACAGATCACTTCATGGGTGTCTTAACCGCACCCATCGTGAACCAATCGGACAGTGAGATTCGCAAGTCGTCGCGTTTCTTGCCAATCGATTTGTTGAGCTTGGCAACCAGCTTTTCGTCCTGTTTTTGGACGAAGCGTTCGACCAAAACTTCTTGCATGATTTCGCCCCATGCTTCGGCCGCATCGCCGCCGATGTGGCTAACACGGTCCACCTCGAACGATTCAAGCTTCAAATTTGCTTGCTCGATCACTGGATCAATGACCAAGTCGGGCGGTATCTTTCGATAGTCGGGATAGAAGCCGATCGTGGCCGAAGAAGTCATGCGGACCTTCATCTTCCCCGTCACCGTGACGCTGAATAACTGGATGCCTAGATTGTGACGCTGGACGCGTGCGCTGAAATGCACCGGAGCAACGATGGTGGAGTCGATCTTCCATCGTTCTTGCCCCGATACCGGGTCGATGACGGGGGTCACCGCGTCGATCGTGACGTCAACGTTTCGCGCTGCGCCGGGCTTCGGCATCGTGACTTCGTACCGGATCCATCGCCCATGGTCGACATCGCGAAATTTGCGGTGCGTTTTTAGTTTCAGGCCGTCCATCTTCATCGACACGCCTGCCCAAACTCGTTTGGTGTCGCCCCATCCTTTGTCGCCATCAAAGGTCCGCGGCAATTCTACTAGCGCTTTGTCGACGAGCCACTGGACCGACGCTTTCGCGCTCGCAGTATCGATCGGCATCGAGACTGACGCGGCGCTGACCGTTTGCCCAGCAACCGGGTCGTCCGCGACACCCGAGGCCGCTTGTGCCGCGCATAAAAACGCGGCAGTAGCCCACGCCAGGGCACTGCCGCGTCGAATTTGAATCACTGCGATCGGGATTAGCGATAGACGACCGCGAAGTACACGCCGTCGCGTCCGGTTGCCATGGCGGCTCCGGCGTACTGCATTCTGGTATCGCTGGTGAAGCATGCCGACACTCCCGACGGCGAATACGAACTGGACCAACCCACACCCTCGTAGGTTCCGGGCGAAAACGATCCCGGCGGATGGCTCTTCAAGCCCATCGAGGCCATTTCTTGTGCTCGCCGTTCGGCAACAGCTTGCAACGACCTATCGTATCGCAGGGCACCGACGCCCTGTCGAGATCGCTGTGCGTTCAAGGCCGCCAAAACATTGCTGACGCCGCCTCTTGCTCGCATCGCCGACGACGAAGCCATCGGTGCGGGCGAGTTGGACGAGGTCGGCTGGACCATCGACGGAGTTTGACCGCCAGCGGTAACCGCAGAATTCGCAGTCGGGGCTTGGCCAGCGTGCATTTTGCCACACTTGGCGCAGAAGTAGCTGGCGCCTGACGAAACAGGCATCGACATGGCGGGTGACGAAACGATCGGGTACTGAGCCGAGGCGATGTTGCCGCTGGCAACTATCATCCCAATCGACAAAACAGCTGCAATACAAGCAAACTTACGCATTGAGTCTCTCCGACGAACTAACAGACAAGGAATCGCCACAAGCAAACGGATGCCAGAGCGAATGTTGGTCGCAAGGATGAAGAAGTTGCGGATTAGGTAAAGGGGGTTTACCTGGAAGTTTGCGAAGAAGATTTGGGCGATGCCGTTTGGCACAGTCGATAACCAAGACGGCACCAAGACTTACGAGCGGCTTGGATGAAATTCCCAAGAAGCAGAAAACTTTGCCAGAACAAAAGCTTGGGTAGCCTGGGTTGTTTGGCGTGTTTCTGTTTAGGTGGCGTCGAGTTGGTAGGTCCAACGGACTGTTGACGCATTGGGGCCAGAATTTTTCGGGTCGGGAGCGTTCGAGTCGGCTGCTGCTCGGACGATTCCGGGCTCAATCGCTTCAAAATCGCCGTTACTGACAGACAAACCGAAGCTGTTGGACGTTTGGTAGGTGCTGCCGAGCGAGCCGGCTTGGCCGCGACATTGGCACGCCAAATCAAACTTAAGCGATGAATCACCAGCTTTTTCCACGCTGATGCTCCAGTGACCCTGACCAGCGGCACCAACGCCCAGGATTACGGCTGACCCGCCGATTTCTTCCAGCGAGAGTTGCTGGATCGGTGGCGATGGTGGCCAATCTGTCTCGCCGTCTCCATCGACGCTGTCGCCAGCGTGAATGCCATCGACAAAAACGCTTTGGACAAAACGGTCGGCCCGCCATTGAAACACAACGTTCAACCGCCCGTCGGCGGATGAAAGAGAGACATCAGCCGGCACGCCCGATTTTTCTTTCACGCTCATCAAACGCTTGCCTCGGCATTCATGGTCATCCCGTTAAACGACGCCAGCAGTTTCAGTCCGTTGTCCTGGCTTTTTTCAGGGTGAAACTGAGTCGCAATCACGTTTCCGCGGCGAATTGCGGCACAGAACGGCCCGCCGTAATCGCATGTTAACGCGACCACCGATGGATCCGTCGGCCGAACGTAATACGAGTGAACAAAGTAGAAGTGGCTGTCGTTCTCAATGCCTTCGGTCAGAGGGTTTGCGTCTCCGGTCGGAGCTTTCTTGGTAACCGTGTTCCAGCCCATGTGCGGGACTTTGAAGTTGCTCGGCAAGTCGAAACGAACCACATCACCAGCCAGAATGCCCAGCCCTTCGTGCTCGCCATGCTCAAGGCCACGTTCAAACAGCAACTGCAGTCCCAAGCAGATCCCCAGAAATGGTCGACCGGAGTCGACAAAGTCGATGATCGGCGAGGCGAGGTCGCGCCGCCGAATCTCGGCCATGGCGTCACCAAACGCGCCGACACCGGGCAAAACAAGCTTTTCGGCACTGGCAATTTCTGCTGGGTCCGAGCTGATCTTCGCCTCGCCACCCACTTTCTCGATGGCTTTTTGGACACTTCGCAGATTGCCCATCTGGTAGTCAACGATCGTAATCATGGCGTGGCAGAAACGAATGCAAGTGGAATGGAATTAAGGCTGGCTTTGCAGTCACGGCGAGGTCACAGGAGTGACACGTCAACTTACCCGAAAGTAATCACAAAATAACCCCGTTTTGGATTGCTCCCTTCAGCCGACGCGGTTGGCGATCGCGTAGGGGATACGGTTCAATCATTCAGGGACTTTGGTGCTGGCAATGATCGAATCCGGATCCGATTGAAAATGGTCTAAGCATCCGTTGCTGCACAGTTTCGCCTGATAGCCATGAACTTCGGCCGTGAATTCGTCTTTGCCGTCCATGCCAAGATTGCAGACATAGCATTTGCCAATGACGTGATCTTCGGTGCCGTCAAGCCGATCGGCGGCGGCTAGCGAAGCGAGGGTTGCTTGGTCCGGTGCTAGAGTTTCGGCCGTTGGTTCGTTCTTGCTGCCACAACCGGCCGCGCTGATTAGTACGGCCATCAGGGTGAGGATAGTGAATCGTTGCATTGTTTTCTCGAGTGTTAAAAATTCGGGTGGGAATGATTTGAAAATGAAGCAGAGCTCGTCGGCAGTTGCTGGCCGCTGGTCAGTTGTTGATCAGTCGCTTGGAATTGGCGACCTGCACAGTAATTGTAGACGAGTAGCTGGTAAATTCGTACTCGTCCGATTTCTCGTCCTCGGCTGTGTGATGAGCAACGATCAAGTAGCGGTTTCCCGATTGAGGAACAAAGCTGACTTTGCCATCGCTGTCGCTATGAGTTTCGTATTCGGCATCGAACTCGCCGGACAATTCGATACCCTCGGGTATGAAGCTGACCACGACGTCGGCCAGCGGTTTGCCCTGATGTAAAACGCAAGCAGTGATCGGATTCCCTACTGCTGCGTCATTGATCGGGCATGATTCAAGCACCAGTTCGAACGGCAATCCTAAAGGTTCGTCGTGAGTGTGTTCATCGGCAGCGGCGGAGTCCAAGGAATCGGAAACCAGGAAATAAGTCTTGGCGGTGCGAATTCCACGAACCGATTTGCCATGGTTCATTACTCGGTCAAGCGACTCGACAACGCAATGAACGCCCGGCTGCGTGGCGTCGATCCGGGTTCTCCAGCAGCCTTCCTTTTCGGCGGACGCGGTCGTGTACAGTTGGCTGCGAATGTCGGTCTTCGTTCCATCCGGTGCGATGTGGTCGACCGAGACCCAGTCCAGGTCGATACGCCCGGCTAACTTAAAATCACGATGATGGTTGCCGTGATTGCCAAGGCACGCATCAATATTGATGTATTCGCCAGTGCGCACCACGGGGGTGTTGGTTTGTAGCCAAAGGTCGTGCGCGGATGCTGTTGTACACACAGTTACCAGCACAAGCAGTGACATGAATTCAGCGCGGTAAAGCATCGAGATCTCTTTCAGTTGAAATGGGAAATTCGAAATGGTGAAATGGTTGATTGTTGAAACGCGATTCAATGTTCATTGATGACTTCATGTCCGTTTCGCGTTCCCAGGGAACGCCAGACTTCTAAGTCGATGCTTTCGTTGACGAAGTTGACGCTACCGTCACAGCGGGCCATGTGGACGCCGCCGGGATGATTGCTTCGTGCACCAAACACTCCCCAACCACAACTTTGCATGTCGGGGATTCCGCTTTGCGGTGGGTGATAGTGGGTGTACCCGGTCCAGTATTCGCGGCCATTGATCCAGCCTGCACCGCGTTGCCCGGACCATCCGCGATGCAGACTGCTGGCACGTGTGTAGGCTTCCATTTGATTAGGATCGGCGGGCAAAATGTACCCGGTCATTCCTGGTACTGCCGGCGGCATTGATCGGCTGATGAATGCACAGGTGACGTTGAACATCGTTCGTCGCCGCAGCATGTCATTGGCCGGTTCGGTTGGCGACTGTTCCAAGACGCCTAACAGGTGTTCCGAGAACGCGGCTGTGTTGCTAAGCCCGTCCGTGATGGCTTCAAATCCGACTTTGGAATTGATCCACAAGACGCCATCGGTGGGCACTCGCGTGTCATACAAAGTGCCGACGCCTGTGCCGGTGTTCATGGCATAGTTGGTGCCGGAATAGGGCTGCGTCGGACCGTTGCCTGAGAGCGATGTGACGAAGAATGTTCGATCCTGTGATTCGCTGGGGCACGACAGCGTGGGAATGGCCGTCGCCGCCGCCGTGTCGTGTGGCGACACCAACGTTCCCGGACAGCAGCCGACATTTAGCGGCCGATCAAAATGGATCATGTCCAGGACGTTGCCCTCTTCATAAAAAGGAGCCATCTGAGCAAAGATCGAAAAGTTTCCGGACGTACCTGAGCCGATTGTGTAGTTCGCGGGCAGTTTGCGATGCGTGCTTTCGTAGTTGTGCATCGCCAAAGTGATTTGCTTCAGGTTGTTGCTGCACTGCATTCGCCGAGCAGCTTCGCGAGCTGACTGAACAGCGGGCAACAACAGTCCAACAAGAATGCCGATGATGGCGATCACGACCAACAGTTCAACCAGGGTGAAGCCATGCCGTTGATGGAAAGTTCTAATAGAGGCGGGAATTGAGAGGTTCATTCGGTTTGTTTGTGCTAAGGAAGTTGGTTCAGTGCGCACCGATATCCAGGTCGCGGCAATCTTCTGCAGCGAACGGTGCAAGGTGCTTTGCGAAATGAAAGAGACATTGCGGTTGCGAGATGCCGGTCGCCGCCGCGCCAGCGATGAAGGCCACACTGGTGTGAGGAGCGAGCCTTCATGCACTAACGCGGTAGCGGTGATTTCTGCGCAAGCACGGCTCGACCTAAATGGCAGCACCGATGCGCGCAGCAACGATCCGTATCGCAAACAGTTCAATCAATAAGAGACCTCGCCCGACTGACAACACTTTGCATCAAGTGCATCGAATCAGTGTGCGAGGTGCATCAAGCCGACTACGGAATCGGCGGATCAGGGCAGGTGCTATTCGGCAAAGGTTGATCGTTGTGGATTAGTAAGCAATACAGCAAGATCGGTTCGATCGCGGCTGTAACAGCAGCGCGTGATTCAAGGTTCACGCAGGAATAGATTGTCCACAGTAGATCGAAACCGCGGCAAAGGGCGGCGTCTTCAAGACGGACCAAACGCATCGATGAGGACGCGTCGGTTCGGGCATGGTCAGTTGATCGTTTTGTCGGGACCGCATGGCACGTTGCCGAAGTTGATGAAGAGGCAGACACACATCCGCAGCAAGATTTCGCGGTTTTTTCGGAGTTCGCAGCGGCCGGCACCATGCCGAGAAGGCTCGTTTCGCTGGCGCGTGCGACAAGGAAGTCGGGCGGCTGGACGTGGTTTGCCGCGGCCCACTTCAGCTTCTCGGTGTCGCTGTGGCAGCAGCATTTATCCCAACAAAAATCTGCGGTCGAGCAGCCGCAGGCACAGTCTTCGCATGGAAAACGGCCGTGCTTCGGCGTCGGCGGAGACGCGATCGGCAGTCCAAACAATCCGCACGTCAACACAACCAACAGCAGTGTGCTGATGGCTCGTCGCGGGACGACCGGTCGTGCTTGACGAAGTAAAAACAAAGTGGCTAACTAGCCCATTGGCGTGCCGTCGAAGGCTCGCTCCTCACGCCTCCAATTCTAGGTGGTGTTGGTGCTCGCGTAAATCGGCAATCGAATAGGTGCGACTTGGTGCCGCAATTGCAATCACCGTTTCAGTCGGTCAGTTTGACTCGTTCAATTTCAAGCGTTCAGTGGTGGTAAGTTCGGGGCTGCCACCTCGGTTGCCGCTTCCCGATGCGGTGTAGAGGCTGTCGCCGATCACAACCAGTCCCGTGCCATGTCGGCCTCGGCCGAGTGGCGGATACGTCGACCAGGAATCCGACGCTGGGTCGAAGACTTCGATCTCGTCATGTGCCTTTTTTTCGTTGCCGCTCTCTCCGCCGCCGACGACCAGCTTGCCGCCGATTGCGACGACGCTGTTTCCGGCTCGCGGCGTCGGCAGCTTCGGTGTCTGATCCGCTGGCAGCCACGATTCAGTCTTGAAGTCGAACACATCGATGATCGGCTGAGTGCGTGAGAAGACTTCACCAGTAGCTTGCGATGTGTCGCGTCCACCTGCGGCGTACAGTCGATCACCAATCACTGCGGCTTGAAAGTGATCGCGGGTGTGGGGACTGTCGGGCAAGATTTCCCAGTGACCTGTTTTCGGATCGTATCGGTCGAGCCAATTGCGGCAACCATCGATGTGTCCGTTTGTGATGCCGCCAATCAGATAGATCATGCCATCGTGATAGACCGCACCGGCGCCACCCCGGCGTCGCGACTCGGGGATCGAATGGACAAAGTCAAATCGATCTTCCTTCGGAAAGTAGACGACGATCTTTTCGAGCGGTGTTTCTTTCGGATAGGGCCCCGTCATCGCGCCCATCAAGTAGATGCGGTCATCGACCACGACGCCCTGAAAATGGTGCAGCTCCATCGGGGTCGGCGACTTTGCCGTCCATGTATTCGTTGCTGGATCAAACACGTCCACCGGATTGATGCGACGTCCGCCCAGCAAGAACAACTTGCCATCAAATCCCACCAGCGCCGCTTCGTGACGTGCGGTCGGTTGGCCATTGGTGGAAATGGTTTCCCAGCTTGGTGCAGGACTGGGCTCAGCGCCGCGGGCGATCGTCGTCAAGCAAAGCAGCACGGTGGGCAAGAAAATGAAACGCATGGGATGGTGAGGACTCTGTTGAAAGTGGTGTTACGGGTCTTGGTTCATCGCCTTGTCCAATACCGACAATCATGTCGATAGTACTAGCATCGCGTGGGCCGCCAAGCTTGGACGTCGACGGGCGCGGCGAACAACAAGTGTGGTTCGGCTTGAAAGTCAAAATTGGTTGCGTTCCCCATTGTGTTCTGCCGGAGTTGCCAGCTTGCGTTCCGTAATTGCCAAGGTGGATGAAAGATCTCGCCACGATAGATCGCATCACGCTTGTTGGCGCTGTACAGGCAATACCGCGCCGTCAGCCAGTGCTCGAGTGTCCCCGGTTCTGCATGGAACACGTCACCGAGAGGCCGATACGTTGCGTCGAAAATTGCGGCTGGTTCGCGTCGGTGAGTTCGGTCTGAACGATACGTGATTTCACCGTTGCTCGCTTTTGTCGCAATCGACATGTTGGCGTCCATGTAAGGCAGATTGAACGTTTTCCTTGCAATGCGAACCGCGACCGGATTGGCGGCATCGAGGGAATAGAACCAGACTCCTGGTTTGCCGTCTTTGATCACATAGGTTCGGACATTCAGTTCAAGAAAGCGACTCAGCCACGGGACTGCGGGACATCCTCGTGGCGCGACATCGGACATCTGAAACGGTACCACTCCCACCCACGCTTGCCCGCCGAAAGTGTCGACTTCTAATCCCGCCGGCAACTTGCTCGCAATCAGATCAGCATCGATCGGCCAGTGGGCGAACAGCAACTCGGACCACTGCATGCGCATGATCCACGGCGACGACGGCAGTGGCCAAGTTCGGTCATCGTTCATTAAACACAAACCGGATGGAGTTCAGGAATACGGCGTATCAGTTTGCTGATTGAATTGGAATGCAGGCACTCGGCCCGCCGTACTAACCGTAATTTCCGTTCTTTCGATCACCGGTTGGCAACTGGCGCCCAGTACCATCGCGCTGCCGCTTTGGTGTGTCTGCCCACGTCGGCTCCGATCAGAACCACGCAAGGCACCATGTACAAGGTGATCACCGTTGCAAACAGGACTCCAAAGGCAAGCGATACCGCCATCGGGATCAAGAATTGGGCTTGGATCGACTCGTCCATCATCAAGGGCAGCAGACCCATGAATGTTGTGATCGAGGTTAAGAAGATGGGACGAAACCGTTTGCCGCCTGCTTCGAGTGCCGCATCATGCAGCGACACACCACTTGCTTGGCGTCGATTGATGTAGTCGACCATAACGAGCGTGTCGTTGACTGCGATGCCAGCGAGCGCCAGCATGCCAAAAATCGAAAGGTACGATGGCGTCAGGTCCAGCAGGATGTGGCCTACCAGTGCGCCGATGATTGCGAAGGGAACCGCCAGCAAGACATAGATAGGCTGTACCAATGACTTTAACGCAATCGCCAGCAATCCGTAAAGCGTCAACATCAGCAGCGTCGCGCCGACGATCGTTTGCCGTTTCGTCTTCTCGGCTTCGGCGACGTAGCCAAGGAACTGGTACGAGAGGCCATTTTTTAGGCACATCGCATCGAGTTTGGGAGCTAGTTCCTTTGAAATGCCGACCACGTCAACGGTCTCGTCGACTGGTTGAGCGCCCAATCGAATGATTTCTGCGCGCTCGTTACGCTCGACGTGCGATGGCGCTTTCACAAGATTGATCTCAGCGATCGTTTCCAGTGGTACCTCGGCGCCGCGCGGTGTCCGAATTCTCATGCGATCAAGCGTGTGTAGCGATTGCCTCGCCTCAAGCGGCAATCGTACCATCACGCGAACGTCGTCGACTCCGCGTTGCAGTCGCTGAGCTTCCTCGCCAAAGAATGCTTGGCGAATTTGGCTAGCCAATGCGGACTGTGTCAGACCAAGTTCGGCGGCTCGCGGTTTAAGACGGATTTCCAGTTCGTCCTGTCGTTCGTTGATGTTGGCCCATTGATCTTTCAAGTCACCGTAGCCATCGAGCAGCGATCGAATGTCGCGTGCAACTTGTGACTTTTCGGGCGACGATGGTCCGCGCAGCTCGATGTTTAGATCTTCGTCGTCGTACTCACTATCTCGGACGAGCGACGATTCGGATCGCGTTTCAAATCGTCTCGCCTCGGGCATCTCGCCCACCAATTCGCTCCATCGTGTCGCCATATCGCTGTTCTTCGGGCCGGGCGCGGTCCGTTCTTCCGGCGGCATCACCTCAAAAGCCAAGTATCCTTTCGACTTGTCGAAATCCGATCCCGGCCGACGTGCACCGGTCAATCGAACGATATTCTGAACCAGCGATTTGCCAGTGCCGGGATCAACGAACTCTGTTTTCAGTTGGTCAAGTGCATCGGAAATTCGATCCACATATCGCTCGGTAACTTCGAGTGGCGTATCGCTAGGAAGTTCAAGCTTGGCGCTGATCCGTGTGCTGTCGACTGAAGGAAAGGCGACGAAGCCCAATCGTCCGCCGACACAGTAGCCCATCATTAACATCGCCATCGCGACAAATCCGGCAACCACAGCCAAGCGGTTTCGGACCGCTAATCGCAAAGTTGGTTGATAAATGGACACAATAAACCGTTCCAGTCCCGATGCGATCGCAGCCTGGAATCGTGCGAATAGGCCTCGCCCAGTATCGCGGCGCAGGTGTTTCAAGTGAGCCGGTAAAATCAACTTGGATTCGATCAGCGAAAACAGTAGCACCGGTGCTACTACGGGCGGAACTTGCCTTGCATAGTCGCCCCACGTGCCGTCAAAAAACATCAGCGGCAAAAAGGCAACGACTGTCGTAAGAGCACCAAAGGTGACCGGCGTTGCAACTTCCCGAGTGCCTTCAATGGCAGCTTCAAGCGGGTCGATGCCTTCCATGATTTTGGAATACACGTTTTCGCCCGTCACGATTGCATCATCGACGACGATGCCCGTCACGATAATGAATCCAAACAGGCTCATCACGTTCGCGGTCAGGTCGAACCACGGCATGAAAAGGGCGGCGCCGGCGAAGCTAACCGGAATGCCAATCACGATCCAGAATGCCAAAGACGGCCGAATGAACATGCCCAGGATCAATAGCACGAACAAACCGCCCTGCAGCAAAGACCACGCCAGCGTGCTAAGCCGATGCCGAATCGCCAGCGACTCATCGTCCCAAACCTCCAGTTCGATACCCTCGGGAAATCGAGTTCGCGCCGTTCGAACGTACTCACGAACTTCGTTTGAAATCCCCAGTGCGCTTTCGCTGCCAACTCGCATCACTGGGACGAACAACGCCGGCTTGCCGTTGAAGAACATTTTTTGATCCCCTTCGACAAAGCCGTCGCGAATCGTCGCAACTTCGCCGAGTCGTACTTCGGCGCCGGCGGTCGAGCGGATCGGAATGTCGTTGAACTCGTCTTCGGAATACGCTTGCCCGCGAGTTCGGACGATGAACGTACCACTGTTGCTGTCGATCGCTCCGGCGGGCAGGTCGATCGAGAATCCGCGAATCGCGTCCGCCAAATCTTGAAAGGTCAGGTTGTAGGCGAGTAGTTTTTCGACGTTGGCTTCAATCGAGACTTCGGATTCTTTGTCACCGCGAATATCGACGCGGCTAATGCCCGGCATCTCCAGTAAGTCTCGTTGGACCTGTCGCGAAACGCGGCGCATGTCATGGGGCGACAAATTGCCCATTACGGCAATTTGCAGAATGTCAAAGTAGTTGGCTGATTCGGGGATCAGCACCCGCGGTGGTTCCGTCTCGGCGGGGAATGTCGTGATCGTGTCGATCCGAGCCTTCACGTCGTCCATTAAGTTTCGCAAATCCTTACCGCGAGTCGCACGCAGAAAGAACTTGGCGCCGCCACGAAAACCGTCCGCGTTAAGCGAGTCGATTCCGTCGACGCCTTCGAGCGCCGCCTCGATCGGGATCAGGATGGCCTGTTCGACATCTTTTGCCGTCGCACCGCGGTACTGCATCTCGATCATCACCGTGTTCCAGCTCAGCGCCGGCGTCACCTCGAGCGGTACATGATTGATCGCGACGTAGCTGCCGGCGACGATGATCGCCAGCATCAAGAAATTCGCCGCGATACCATTAATCGTGAACCACCGGATCACGGTGTTGCTTCCATTTCAGCCGGCTCGCCCGCTAGCGAAGTGATCGAGTCGTCGTCAGGGATAATTCGCACCGAGCTTCCCTCGGGTGCATATACCAGCATCGACGTGGCAAGTAGATCGTTTTGATGAAATGAATGATTGGGGACGATGACATGTTTGGCATCCGACCAAAGCGGATCAATCGTCAGCGATCGCAGCGTTAGCTTATCGGAGTCAATCAGGTACACCTGGTCCAATCGGCGAACGGCATCACGAGGAATCGCAATCACGTCGCTGAGTGTCTCGCCGGTAACGGTCGCAGTAACGGGCTGGCCGATTCGCAAAATCGCATGGTCGGAGTGCAGTGCGAACGGATCGTTAATTCTGGCGATTGCGAAAAGTTCCAAAGAGTCCGGGTCAAGGCTGCCTTCGGTGCGAACGATCTTGGCTTTCCAGACGGATCCAGATGATGCGTCGATGGCATCATGCAATTCGACTTCGACGGGCTCGTCGCCTTCCATTTCGGGCAACGTCAAGTGTTTCAGGTCTCTGCCGGCGATCGGCAATCGAACCTCCGCAAAGTCAACGGCGAATACGTCGCCCAGCGCGGTGCCGGGACTGACCAGTTGTCCAACGCCGATCAACTTGGCGGCAACACGACCATCAAACGGTGCGTAAATTTTTGTTCGCTGTAAGTTTCGTTCTGCCTGATCGATGGCCGACGCTGTGATTTCAACCTGTGACTGGGCCTGTACGAGTGAGGCAAAGTCAGCGTCGACTTCGGACGTCGAAGCACTATTGCGCTGTGCAAGCGTCTGGACTCGGTCGTGCGCGGCTTCGGCTAGTTTTAACGTCGCCTTGGCTAGCTTGTTTTGTTCTCGAGCGATCTTCAGTGCGGTCTGATAGTCACGGTCATCCATGTCTAACAACAGGTCGCCGGTCTTGAAGAACGAACCGACTTCAAAGGCAAGCTGCGTTGACCGGATGGTTCCGGTGACTTCAGCACTCAAGGTCACCCGGTTGTGTGCCCCGACGACACCATTGGTTTCGATCTGAACGGCATAGTTGCTCGAAACAAGTGGCAGCACGCGACTGTGAATGACCTGTTCTTCCCCAGGTTCCGATTTCTCTTGTTCGGTTTCGACAGACAAGACCGAAAACCCATATCCGCCGGCGGCAAGGATACCAATCGGCAGCAGGAGACGGATCACAGCGGTAGCCAAGAACTTCATGTCGGAACATCGCCAAGGGGGTGGCGGGCTGAGGTGGGAAAGGAGGCGGGCGGCGAGAGCCTATTATTGTGATCAATCAATCCCCAGCGTCGAGGGTGAACGCCGGACAACTTTGTCCGTCACGCTGTGGAGATGCCGCAAATTCTTCAGCGATTGCTTCGCTGTGCTCCAGCAAAAGCCTGCGATAAGCAGGCAAAAAAGACATTTCCGCACTCGGGGGACGCGGTCTGTGTGACCTTTTTGCTGCATCTGGTCCGAGGCGAATCTTTTTTATGGATTGGTTGCATTATCTTGTCCTGGAAAGCGACTGAGGCTCGCCTCCTTCCCGAATGCGTTTAGCCAAGGTGCCCGCGTTCGTCGTGTTCGGCTAAGTCCAGACCAAGAATTTTGCCTCGGGATTCAATGTGAAGTCCGATCGTTTGCTTGATCACTCTCCATACGACGCACAAGATCGTGCCGTCAACACAGCCTACCTTCTATCATTCACGTTGCCGCTAAGTCCGAGATTCGAAGCGTCCTGGTCCGGCGATTTCGCGACTGTAATCAGGCTTGGCGGCCATCGCGGGGTTGATGCGTCGGTTGCGATGCAATTTGGCCCTTTGTTTTTTGTACTCTCGCCCACAGCAGAGCTGCGGCAATTGCTTACTGGTCGAGCATTCTCTTTTGGCGTTCACGCTCCTCTTCATACGCATCGTCGATGATGCGCAGCACCGATGCGACGTCGGCTTTCTTGGTTGAAAATGTAAACTCGCCCGTTAGTTTTAGGTCGGGTTTTAGTTCGCCTTTTTCATGCAGTTCCCAAATCTCTTCGGCATAGTGGGAATCTGTTAGTTCGGGGGCATACTGTGCATAGTAGGTGGTGATGTTGTCGACATCACGCTGTAGCATACGTTTGGCGTGGTTGTTGCCTGCGGCGTTGACGACTTGCGGCAAGTCAATGATGACTGGCCCGTCTTCGTTTTGGAGGACATTGAATTCTGAAAGGTCACCGTGAATCAATCCGACGCAGAGCATGCGCAAAACATAATTCATCACCTTGGCGTGATCCTTTACCGCTTGTTCTGGTGACAGGGTGATGTCGTTCAGGCGAGGTGCGACTTCGCCGTCGGGGCCCGTGATCAGCTCCATCAGCAACACGCCATCAAAAAGGCCATAGGCCTTTGGGACTCGCACGCCTGCTTTGGCAAGCAGGTGCAACGCATCAACTTCGGCGTTTTGCCAAACCACCTCTTGTTCATCACGACCAAACTTAGATCGCTTTTCCATCGCGCGCTGGCGACGGCTGTTGCGAGTTTGTCGTCCTTCTTGATACTGTACCGATTTCTTGAAGCTGCGTGCAGTAACGTCTTTGTATACCTTGGCGCAGCGAATCTCTTGGCCGCAACGCACAAGAAAAACTTGCGCCTCTTTGCCGCTCATCAAGGATCGAAGGACTTCGTCAACCAGACCGTCTTCGATTAAAGGTTCAATGCGCTTGGGTGCTTTCAACGGGGGCTTTCAGATTTTAAGTGCTTTCGAAACTTCGCTGCTTTACGAAATTCTACTACTTTGCGGGCACGAAGACTTTCAGATAGAACGGTGACAGCCACCTAACGCCCTGAACTTAGCAGGAAGGTTCCTGCGAGGCCACTCGGCCAAGCATGCTCGTTGCGGTGCCAGTAAATCTGGATATCGCCATCAGTATTGCCAC
Source organism: Rubripirellula reticaptiva (assembly GCF_007860175.1). Taxonomy (NCBI): domain Bacteria; kingdom Pseudomonadati; phylum Planctomycetota; class Planctomycetia; order Pirellulales; family Pirellulaceae; genus Rubripirellula; species Rubripirellula reticaptiva. The sequence goes on from NZ_SJPX01000001.1 coordinate 1,681,127, forward strand.
GAGGTCGCAAGGAGATGCCGTCGTAACCTTAGGAGGCTGGAGCATCTTTGGGGAACGGCCTTAGGCCGAGCAACATCTCTGCTCGCTCGGTGAGCGGTTTGGCCGCGAACGAGATCTCGGTGTATTCCGCTAGGTGGCTGCTGACTAGGTCGTAGACGGTCTGGCGGTCTTGGCTGGTGTCGATCTCAACGCACCGATTCTTGCCCCTAAAGAACTCGACCGTTGGCAGTGTTTCTGCCTTGAAAGTGTCAAACCTTAGCTTCAGGCTGTCGGTGTTGTCGTCACTTCGGCCGGTGTATTTGGCACGACTCAAAATGCGGTTTTCAAGCACAGGATAAGGACACTCGAAAAATAGCATTTTCGGAAGTTCCATTTGCTTTCCCATGGCTTGGTTCCATCCATCCAGGTTGGCAAGCGATCGTGGAAATCCGTCAAGCAGGAAGTTGTACTTTCCCGTCGTTCGCGTCAAAAGCTCCATTGTGTTCTTTAGCAATGTTACCGCGATTTCGTTGGTGACTAGCTTTCCAGCAATTGCGAACTCTTCGATCACTGCCGCCGTCGGACCGCCGGCCTGTCGCTCGGCGCGCAGCAGGTCTCCCATCGATAAATGAGTCCAGCCGAGTTGAGACTCGGCAAGTTCGCACATCGTTCCTTTTCCGGCACCGGGGCCACCGAGGACAAAGACGACATTGGGTTGGGGGCATGGCTTTCTTGGGTCGAAGTGATGGACCAGGACCCGAGGCGCAGGCGAGACCCCCTTTTTATAGACATGCCATTCTCGGTCTGTTGGCGGCATCGCGTCATCGGACGTAATGTCATAGGCAAGGTGGCCGTCGAGACGCGAGATCCGCCAGGACTGGTAGCTGTTGGAATAGGAAATCGCAGGGCTTCGAGCTGCTTTTCCATCAGCACGGTCCCACGCCATTTTGCCGTTCCAATAGCCCGGGCTTGATACCGTTCCCGATTCTGATTCGACGGGTGGCGCAGTAGAAGGTACGAACAGTCCATCGACTTCGGGCAGGCCAGATCCGGAGACTTCAACATAGAAAGTGTTCGGTTTTGGCTCATTGATCTCGGTCATGACGTCTTTCGCGAATAGCGGACTAGATTGGAAGCGTTAACGGTTTAACGTTGGTTCGGGTCGCGGATAGGTGTGATTCGAGTTCGTTACGATGTGTTGTCCGCTGCGTCGTCAGGTCGAGTTGAACGTCATGAGCGTTTGTGCGTCAATAGCCGTTCCTGCAAGCGAAAATTTAGTTCCGGTACTGAGTAAACCACGGGAATCATCGTCAAGGCTGGAAATAGTTTCGCTTGAACGATGACTGTATCATGCTAAGGTCTAGCCCCACCCTGCCGACCTTTCTGTTCGGCATGAACGATCTCCTTACGTTCTGCGGATACTGTCATGTCTGACTCAGTCTCAGTTCTCCTTTCTCGGGCCACGTTAGCCGTGATGCTGGCGTTGAACGCCCTCGGCATTGGACAGGGCCAAGACGCACCCGTTGGTGCTACGACTGCTCCGTCGAAGCCATCCGTGTCAGAGCCCGGTACCACACCGAAGATCAGCTATAGCCGCGACATTCGCCCGCTTTTGTCGGATCGATGTTTTCTCTGCCATGGACCGGATGAAAAAACTCGTGGCGCCGAACTCCGGCTTGACTCGTTCGATGATGCGATCGACGGTGGGGCGATCGAGCCCGGTGATGCCGATGCCAGTGAACTGATCCAACGGATCATCAGCGGTGACAAAGGCTACGAGATGCCGCCGGCCAGTTCACACAAGGCGAAACTGAAACCCGATGAAATCGCGATCATAAAACAGTGGATCAATGAAGGAGCGAACTACGAAAAACACTGGGCTTTCGAGTCGCCACGACGACCGACTTTGCCCGTTAGCGATCTTCCAGCCTGGAACATCAGTCCGATCGATCGTTTGGTCATCGCCCGGCTAGCCGGCCGAGGCTTACAGCCAGCACCGCCCGCGGACCGGCGCACGCTGTTGCGGCGAGCGTCATTTGATCTGGTCGGATTGCCACCAACACCGACTCAGATCGAAATGTTCTTGGCTGACAAGTCGGTCGATGCTTGGTCTAACGCTTTGGATCGGTTACTCGCATCGCCAGCGTACGGTGAACATCAGGCGCGACACTGGCTAGACGTTTCACGGTACGCCGATAGCAACGGTTACCAATACGATTTCAGTCGCGACCAATGGGCGTGGCGAGATTGGGTGATTGACTCATTCAACCGAAATCAGCCTTTCGATCAGTTCACGATCGAACAACTGGCCGGCGACTTGATTCCCGGTTCGACACCTCAGCAACGTTTGGCCACGGGGTTCAATCGCAACCACCCGATCACGGTCGAAGGCGGTGTGATCGATGAAGAGTATCGCACCGAATACGTGCTGGACCGTACCACCACTGCCGGCACCGCTTGGCTAGGTTTGACGGTTGGGTGTGCTCGTTGCCACACTCACAAGTACGATCCAATCACGCAAACCGAGTTCTACGAACTGTCCGCGTTCTTCAACCAGATTCCCGAAAAGGGCATGAAAGGTTTTTTTCCGGACGAGCAGATTCCGTCGCCGTTTCAAGTCGAAGCGATCGACAACGCAAAACGAAAAGTTGATGCGGCAGAATCTCAATTTGCCGAATCGTTCGATCGATGGGGGCCCGACTTGGCCGAATTCGAGGCCGAGGCGTCGCTTGGTTGGGAAGAAGGCTGGGAAGTGATTCGTCCCACGATAGTAACATCGGATGGAAAAGCCACGATGAACGTGCTCGGCGATGGCAGTGTTCAAGTTTCCGGCGCAAACCCAAGTCGTGATAACTACACAATGTGGTTTGATGCGGACGGCCAGCCGATTTACGCGATCCGTCTAACAGCGATGCCCAGTGGTCCGGATGATAAACCACTGCTCGGACGCAGTTCCAATGGCAACTTTGTTCTTTCGGAAATCGAAACCAAGGTGTCATCGAAACGCCAGCCAAAGAAATTTGAATCCGTAAAGCTAACCGCCGCGTTTGCCGACTTCTCGCAATCGGGGTACGACGTCGCCTTTGCCATCGACAGTGCGCTTGACTCGAAAGGCTGGGCAGTTCTTGGCGACCAGGGTGCCAGTCAGTCTCGCACTGCCATCGTTGTTCCGGCGACAGACTTGGCGCCTGCGTCTGGCGGCAAGTTGCAGGTGACTTTGAAATTCCAAAGCGGTTTTTCGCAGCACCAAATGGGGCGTTTTCAAATCGCGTTCGCTCGGAAACCCAAATCCGCTTTGTTGCCTGCTGCGTTGCCCGTTTTGAATAAGCCCGCCGACCAACGAACCGCCGCCGATGAACTTGCGATCCGCCAGTGGATCACGCAGATCAAAGGATCGGTCGACGTCAAAGCGGCAATGAACGCCGTTTCCGAAGCTCGAAAAAAGCAAGCGGAATTGCTGGCCGAAGTGCCCAAAACAATGGTCATGAAAGAAATGGACACGCCCCGGAAAACGTACGTGCTTGATCGCGGCGAATACGACAAGTATCTAGATGCGGTGCTGCCAGGGACGCCTGCCTTTTTGCCGCCGATGCCAGCAGGGGTGCCGAATAATCGACTCGGGCTCGCGCATTGGTTGACCATGCCCAGCCATCCGCTGACGTCGCGAGTCGCGGTGAATCGACTCTGGAGTCAGCTATTCGGAATTGGCTTGCTCGATACACCCGAGGATTTTGGTTTGCAAAGTTCATTGCCAAAGTTCCCCGAACTATTGGATTGGTTGGCGGTTGAGTTCGTTGAATCCGGCTGGGATGTCAAAGCGATTTTCAAGACCGTCATGATGTCGCAGGTCTACCAGCAATCGTCGGTCACGACGCAGGACTCCTTCGCAAATGATCCCGAAAACCGCTGGCTGGCGCGGGGGCCACGCTTACGGCTTGATGCTGAATCGATTCGGGATTCTGCGTTGGCTGTCAGTGGTTTGCTGAACCCGAAAATCGGCGGGCCAAGTGTGTTTCCGTATCATCCTGCGGGACTTTGGATGGAAGTCAACAATCGACCTGGCTATTCGAGTGCGTACAAGCAGGATACCGGTGACAAGGTGTTTCGCCGTGGTGTCTATACCTTCTGGAAGCGGACGGTGCCACCACCGTCGATGGCTGTCTTCGACGCTCCGTCGCGTGAGTATTGCCAGGTTCGTCGGTCACGAACCAATACGCCGCTGCAAGCATTTGTAATGTTGCATGATCCCCAGTACGTCGAAGCCGCTCGCGTTTTAGCCGAAAAGATGATGGCCGCAGCAAGCCAAAACTTGCGTGGTCAACTTGCGTTTGGTTTCGAGACGGCCATCGGGCGGTCGCCATCCGAGCAAGAATTGGAACTGCTTCAAGTGACGTATCAAGAGCGAATCGAATTGTACGAGGCCGATGCTGCGAAGGCAGAGAAGTTGCTTTCCATTGGCAATTCATCTCGCAACAGCGAATTGCCGATTATTCAGCACGCCGCCATGACAACGGTGGCGCGAGTAATTTTGAACCTCAGCGAATTCATCACCAAGGGTTAATGTTGATGCCTCAGTCAATCGAAGAACATTACTTGCGAATCAATCGCCGTCACTTTTTTGGCGGCGGTCTTTCCGCTGCTGGCTTGGCGGCGCTAGGCACGCTGATGCCAGAAGCCATGGCGATCGAGGCGGCCAGCAAAACGATTTCGGCATCATTAGCGACGGGCAATGGGCCGGGGTATGGTCCCGGATCGATCGGGCCAACGCACTTTCCCGCTACTGCAAAACGCATCATCTATCTTTGCCAGTCGGGTGCACCTAGCCAGATTGACACCTTTGACTACAAGCCCGAGCTGGAACGGCTCGATGGTACCGAGCTTCCTGATTCAGTTCGAGGCGGCCAGAGGTTAACTGGGATGACGGCAGGCCAAAAAGCGTTTCCCGTTGCCAAGTCGATTGCCAAGTTCAATCGGCATGGTAAGTCGGGTCAATGGATCAGTGATTTGTTGCCCCACCATCACAAGATCGCCGACGATATCTGCGTGATCAAGTCGATGTACACGGAGGCGATCAACCACGATCCCGCCATTACGTTTTTCCAAACCGGGCACCAGCAACCTGGGCGACCCAGTCTAGGCGCATGGGCAAGCTACGGCTTGGGAAGTGAATCGACCGACTTTCCGGGCTTTGTGGTTTTGCTAGACAAGAACACCGATCTGCAGGCTCAGCCGTTGTACTCGCGGTTGTGGGGCAGTGGTTTTCTGCCGTCCAATCATCAGGGGGTAAAGCTTCGTTCCAGTGGCGATCCGGTTCTTTATCTTCAAGACCCCACCGGCGACTCGTTGCAGGACAAACGCGTCCTGCTAGACCGTTTGGCGGAAATGAATTCCATTCAGCACGGCGTGGTAGGTGACCCGGAAATCAACACGCGGATCGCGGCGTACGAAATGGCGTATCGGATGCAGACGTCTACACCGGAGCTGACTGACTTCGCGGACGAGCCACAGTCAACCTTTGATCTGTATGGACCGGACGCGAAGAGTCCCGGTACGCATGCCGCAAATTGTTTGCTGGCGCGTCGGTTGGCAGAACGTGGCGTGCGTTTTATCCAGATCTACCATCGAGGTTGGGATCATCACAACAACTTGCCCACCAAGCATCTAAGTCTCGCGAAAGAAGTCGATCAAGGATCGGCGGCCTTGGTGCAAGACTTAAAGCAACGTGGAATGCTCGACGATACGCTTGTCGTCTGGGGTGGCGAGTTTGGCCGAACCGTCTACAAACAAGGGAATTCCGAGCGTTTCGGTCGTGATCATCACCCGCGATGCTTCTCGATTTGGATGGCTGGTGGCGGAGTCAAGCCTGGGATCAGTCACGGCGAAACGGATGAGTTCTGTTACAACATCGCCGATAAAGCGGTCCATGTTCACGATCTCAACGCTACGATTCTGCACCTGCTTGGGTTGAATCACGAGCGTTTAACGTACCGGTTTCAGGGACGAGATTTCCGAATTACCGATGTCCACGGAAATGTCGTGAAGGACATTCTGGCGTAGCAGTTCAGGCGCCTCGCCCGCTCACTCGTGCGATCGGTCATCCTTTCCTTCGATGATGCGGATATGGTTTTTGCTGTGCGTCGTAAACCATGTCTTCCCTTCGCCCCACTCGGGTTCTGGAAGTTCACTTTTCCATTGGTTCAGCTCTTCCGTCATCGCGGCGACGCGTCCCGGTTCGCTCGCAGCTAGGTTGTGTCGTTCGCTCAGGTCGTCATCAAGATTGTAGAGTGCATAGCCATAGTCTTGGACGTAGATCAGTTTCCAGGGGCCATCACGCATCGCGGAAAACCAAAGCTTGTGCCAAAAGAGTTTTTGGTGAGGAACAGAGCCTGTTTCGTTGGTCAAAAATGGCAACAGATTGACTCCGTCAAGCGGGTGAGCATCGCTTGCGTCGGATGACTCGTCGGGTGTTTCGCTAGACGCCAAGTCTCTGTTTGCGGCCGCCACGCACGTCGGAAGAATATCCAGGGAACTGACCATGGGAGCGAACGTTTGCCCGCCGGAAAAACGATTTTTCCAGTACAAGACAAACGGGACGCGAATACCGCCTTCGAACTTGATTCCCTTGTGCCCCGCTAAAGGCAAGTTGCTGGAAGCGTTTCCGGTTGCCCCACCGTTGTCGCTTAAGAACCAAATCATCGTGTTGTCTGCGATGCGTTGTGCGTCAAGTTTCGCCAGTACCTTGCCGATGGCCCGGTCCATCGCCCAAATCATTGCCGCGTAAGTTCGGCGTTTTTTGTTTTCGATGTGGCTGAATCGCTCGAGGTCTTCTTTCGTCGCCTCCAACGGGCCGTGAGGCGCCGTGAACGATAGATACAAGAAGAACGGTTTGTCTGATTCTTCGCCAATGAACTTGGTCGCCTGGTCGCCAAGTTCGTCGGTCAAGTATCCGTCAAACCGAACCTGTTTCCCATTTTCTTCGATGGCATGATGGTTGCCAGGCTTGTCGTCTTTCTTGTCGTTATAAAAGTAGCTGCGGCTTCCTTCCCTGAGTCCATAGAAATAATCAAATCCGCGTGACGTGGGGTACTGAGCTTCGGTCGCGCCGAGATGCCATTTTCCGACCAGCCCGGTACGGTAGCCCGCGGTTTGCAGTTTCTGGGCTAGCGTGACTTCGTCGATATTCATGCCGTGCGGGTAAGGCGGCGAATTGGCTTCATGTCCGAATCGTTGTTGGTACCGGCCTGTCAAAAGTCCAGCACGCGAAGGGCTGCAAACCGATGCGGAAACATGTCCGTCGGAAAATTGGATTCCCCCGGCCGCCAGCCGATCAAGGTTCGGTGACTTGATGTCCGCTGATTTTTGAAACCCCAAGTCTTCGTAGCCTAGGTCATCAGCCAAGATCAATAAGATGTTGGGTTTTTCGTTCGCCTGGGCTGGTTGATGGTGCATTTTCAAGCATGCGATCGCACAGCAAGCTAAAACTAGTCGGATAGCAAATGGCATAACAGGTTGCTCGTTAAGGTTTGTCGATTCAATTCAGTTTAGACCGTTCGTCAGCCGAACAAGCCGCAGTGGTGATTCTTTACGGATTCAAGTGTTCGACGAAGAACTCACGCATGCGACGTTGCCCGTACTTTCCGCCGTTGCTGTGCCCGACGCCCGGCATCATTAACAGATCAAAATTTTTGTCCGCTTTGATCAGCGCGTCGGCAAACCGAAACGTCGATTCGGGCGGCACGTTGCTGTCGAGTTCGCCGACCATCAACATCAAGTGGCCGCCAAGCGCGTGCGCATTCTCGATGTTACTGCACTCTGCATAGTGTGGTCCAACAGGGTATCCCATCCATTGTTCGTTCCACGAAGCTTTGTCCATTCGGTTATCGTGGCATCCGCAGGCAGCGTATGCTGCTCGGTAGAAATCTGAGTGAAGCAATACGGCAGCAGCAGCATTCTGGCCACCAGCCGATGTGCCGAAGATTCCAACACGCGAAACGTCCATCGACGAATCCTTTTGGGCGGCTGCTTTGATCCAAGCAATGCGGTCGGGAAAGCCACCGTCTTTGATGTTCTTCCAGCAGACGTCATGAAATGCCTTTGAACGATTGGCCGTTCCCATGCCGTCGATCTTTACAACGATAAAGCCCAGATCGTTGAGCTCTTGATAGCGATTGGAAACACTGAACGACTTGGGCACAAATGAATCATGCGGTCCAGCATAGATGTCTTCAATGATCGGATAACGCTTGTTTGGATCGTGGTCCGATGGGCGCCAGATAATGCCCCAAATGTCGGTCTTGCCGTCGCGTCCCTTCGCAACAAAAACTTCCGGAGTCACCGTGTTAAGACTTGATACGTCCGCTGTTTCTAGCCGGCAAACGAGCGACCCGTCATCTTCGCGTCGTAGTTCGTGAACCGGCGCTGCATCGACGCGGGAATAGCTGTCGATTAGAAACCGACGACCAGGGGAATAGGCAACGACGTGGTTTCCGTCTGCTTCCGTCAAAGCCACCAGGTTCTCGCCATCGAAGTCGACACGGTAGTGATGAATCAGATAAGGGTCTTGGTTCGCATTGCGCCCGCTAGCTTGGAACCAAATTTGCCGAGTTGCTTCGTCGATGCAATCGACCTTGCGGACGACGAAGTCTCCCTTTGTAATTTGATTTTTCGTTTCACCGGTTTCCGCGTCAATCAAATACAAGTGCCGCCACCCATCACGTTCGGACACGTAGACAATTTCATTGGTTTGTTCCATCCACGATACCAGCGGTACGCCGATGTTGGGGCCGTGTGCCGTCCAGATGAAAGTGTCGGATCGCTCGTCAATGATCGCTCGGGATTCGCCTGAATCAAGGTCGACTTCGATGACGCGAAAACGCTGATGGCCGCGGTCAATTTTATTAAACGTTAGGCACCGTTTGTCGTTTCGAAATCGTACTTGCGGGCGTCCAAAGTCGACGACTGGCACCGTGGGCTTGATCTGTTTTGCCGTCGCAATGTCAAACAGATTCAATTCGTATTTATCAAACGGGTCGCCGGGTAATGCATAGCCACTGGATTGCAGTTTTGCGCGGCCGCCTCCGCGCGGGGATGATTCGATTCGATAAACCTCTTTTGCTGGGAACGGTTGGACGCGAAAAGCAATCAATGTCTTGGAATCGGGTGACCAACGCAGTAGGTCATATTGGTGCCTCGGTTCCCCGTCGTCGCTAAGCTGATGTTGACCATTGCCATCGACCTCGCGGATGAACACGTTGTGGTTTTCGATCGCTGCCTGCCAGCGACCGTCCGGTGAAAGGTTGCTTGTGTTTCGAGGCCTTGCCTCTTTGTTGCGGGATCGGCGGGGCGGTTGCTGGTCTCGAATGATGACGTTCTTTGACAGTGGTTCGGCCACGGCGCCAATCAAGTCGTGGCCTTCTGCATCGACAGCCATCCAGACGTGTCCGGAGAAGGTGTGTTGATAACGCTGCTTGCCCGGCGAGACTGTTCCATAGCTCTGGCGTTCGCCATCGGGCCGGACCCACTGGATTTCAACCGGATGGTCAGTCTGGTTGTTGAAACAGATTTCGGTTTCTGGTCCTGTGTTCCTACTTCGCGATGGAAGATCTCGTGGATGCACTCCGACACTGGCGGTGTCGTCCGCGACTGATTCGTCGGTGATGCAGGTGACTTGGTAGGTCGAACGATCACATTCCCACCGAGACTGATCGATCGTAAAGCAAAATGTGTTGGTTGGGGTATCGAACTCGATTGCCCTGACTTGCAGTTTCTTGCCGTCGGCGTCGACGCCTTTTGCTTGTAACGCCTTTGCCAATCGGTTGTGGTCAAACGCAGGCTGGCGAGTGCCTGAGACCGCGTCGACGAGAATGTATTCAGACTCGACCTTGGGTAGCTCATTGCGATACCAAAACCGATCTCCGCCATCGAACCAGTGCGGTACGACACGGTCTTTGAAAATGCGGCCGGGCGTTTTCTCTTGGCCGTAGGTCAGATGCGGTGCGAAAAATACGGCAAGAACAATCGCAAGTGAAAGCGAGTTCGAAAGGGTGGGACGGCGAGTGATCAAAAGTGAGCAACTCCTGCGAGACTAGCGGGCGAACGAAGGTAATATCCTAGTCCAGTTTGCCGACTCAATCTTATCCGAAATCGCAGCGTTGTCCGGCATCTACGCACATCGCCTGGGTTGGGAATGACTCAATCGTCGCAGTTGCGCAGCCTGCATGCCGTCAGGCGTGCTCGTCTTCGGCCGCGATGTTCTCTCGATTGTCACGGTAGGCTTGTGGCGTTAGCCCGACCGACTGTCGAAACCGCCGAGTAAAGGAACTTTGGTCGGAATAGCCGCAGGCCAAGGCAATCTGAGATATCGATTTTGCGGTGTGCGTGAGACTGTGTCGTGCGACATCGATCCGCGTGCGGGTGATGTACTGTTTGGTCGAAACGCCAAATAGGTCGCGAATTCGGCGGTCTAACTGAAACGCCGAGAACCCCGATATTTTTTCCAGTTCATCCACCGTAATCGTTTCGGCGTAACGATCGCGAATAACGTCAAGGACTTTCGATACGGGTTCGATGTCGTCGCGATGGTTCATGCTGCTTGGATTCAAGTCGCGTGAAATTCCGCACAATCCAACGATGGTGCCTTGGGCATCGGATAGCGGTTCTTTCCATGTCAGGCACCATCCTTCTTGACCGGTTGGGTAGAGATGCAGTTCGAGCTGTTCATGGATAGGTTGCCCGGTTCGAATGACCTCAATGTCTTGTGCACTAAAGACTTCTCCTAAATCTGGTGGAAAGATGTCTCTGGCCATGCGTCCCACAAGTTCGTGTTTGTGATGGAGTCCACATCGCTTGACCAGCGGCATGTTGACGGCCACGTAACGACCCTGGCAGTCTTTGATGAAGAAAACTGTGTCTGGGATAGCGTCGAATACTTCGTCGCCGACGAACGGCCGGCCAATCAGTTCGAAGAACGACTCGGATGTGCTTGTCATTGGTGACGGAGTGAGGGCGACGGGGCTTAGAGGCTGCGACGGGTTCAGCGGATGGTCAGTGCAGACTGGGTGCTCGCACTGGCCTGTAATTTGCAGCGATCTAGCATAGCGAGAATCGCTTTTGGGTGCTTCATCGCTCCGGACGCGGCCGACGCCATTGACCAATTTGTGATCGGAAACTTGTTTTTCAGTCAAGACATTGCAAGTCTCGCTCGACTATGTTTGATCAGATGAATCCCATGCAAATCATCCGAGTCGTCGACTCGCATACCGAAGGAGAGCCGACACGTGTCGTTGTCGATGGCGCCCCCTCCCTACGTGGTGACGACGTTCGCCAGAAACGTGATTGGCTTAAAGCAAACCATGATTGGCTGCGAACGGCTTGTTTGAATGAACCGCGAGGCAACGAGGCGATGGTCGGGGCGTTGCTTTGTGACTCGAATCTCGATGATTGTGTTGCTGGCGTAATCTTCTTCAATAATGTCGGCTATTTGAACAGTTGCATTCACGGCACAATTGGACTCGCCCAGACGCTTGCTCATTTGGGAAAAATCGGTGTCGGTGACCACGGCATTGAAACTCCGGTCGGACGCGTGACGGCAACCGTTCATGGCGATGGCACGATTTCAGTTCGTAACGTTCGCAGCTATCGATTTGCTACCGACATCAATGTCGTCGTTCCGGGCTTTGGTCACGTGCATGGCGACGTTGCTTGGGGGGGGAACTGGTTCTTCTTGGTGCGAAGTTCGGTGCCGTTTCCGGTTCAAATCGAAAACATAGCCCAACTATCAGCATTTACTTTAGCGATCCGTACGGCTCTAACCGCTCAGGCAATTCGAGGCGAAGACGACGGCGAGATTGACCACATTGAAATTGCGGACGACGCAGCCGGCCTGGCTCACGCCGACAGCAAGAACTTCGTCCTTTGTCCTGGAAACGCCTACGACCGATCGCCTTGCGGGACAGGAACCAGCGCGAAATTGGCTTGCTTGTTCGCCGATGGGAAACTGAGTCCTGGTCAAACGTGGCGTCAAGCCGGCATCCTAGAAACGGTCTTCCTTGGTACCATCGAAACCGCATCCCTGGGTGGTGTTGTTCCAACGATTGCAGGCCGCGCTTTCATCAACGGCGAAACGAATCTAATTATTGATCCACTCGATCCCTTTCGTTTTGGCATCCCCTCTCACTCAACAGTAAATTCGAGTTCGATCAAATGTTAAATCCATCGAGTGTGTTTTCGGGGTGCATCCCTGCTTTGATGACACCATGCAGCGAAGACGGAACGCCAAATTTTGACGCGCTCGTGGCCAAAGCTACTGAGCTTGTAGGGCTTGGCATGCGTGCCGTTGTGTACTGTGGCTCGATGGGCGACTGGCCATTGTTGACAGACGAAAAGCGTCAGGAAGGGGTGCGGTGTCTGGTCGACGCTGACGTGCCAGTGATCGTCGGAACGGGAGCCCAGAACTCTAAGATCGCGGCACAGCACGCAAAGCACGCCAATGATGTCGGTGCCGCTGGCCTGATGGTCATTCCTCGTGTGCTCTCGCGAGGTTCGTCTCCCACAGCACAGCACGCTCATTTCGCGGGTATCTTAGAATCGGCAGGCGAACTTCCCTCGGTAATCTACAACAGTCCCTATTACGGATTTGAAACCAAGGCCGACTTGTTTTTTCAGCTGCATCGCGAATATCCCCACTTGGTTGGCTTTAAGGAATTCGGCGGCGCAGATTCGTTGACATATGCCGCCGAACATATCACAAGCGGGTCACCTGATTTGACCCTGATGGTCGGTGTCGACACGCAGGTGTACCACGGTATTGTCAATTGCGGTGCCGTCGGTAGCATCACCGGAGTCGGAAATGCTTTGCCGACGCAGGTGCTAGCGCTCGTTAAACTGTGCCAGAAAGCTGCGGCCGGTGATGCTGACGCTCGTCAGTTGGCGCGCGAACTCAACGATGCTCTTCACGTCTTGTCGGTTTTTGATGAAGGCCCGGACCTTGTGCTGTATTACAAGTATCTGATGGTGCTTGAAGGAAACGCCGAATACGAGCACCAAATTTATGGCTCCGACAAGTTGAGCGACAGTCAAAGGGCCTTCGTCCGCGACCAGTGGCAATTGTTTCGCGACTGGTGGTCCACGTGGTCGGGAGTGGGTTCGATTGACAGTCCCGCTCAAAAGACCATCAAGGTGTGAATGGCAATGTCAACTAAACACAATTCAACAGGTTCGCTTGCATCACCTCGCACCGTTGTGGTTGTCGGTTCCGGCATTGTCGGTCTTGCGTGCGCCCATTACTTGACTGAGGCTGGCGTCAGCGTAACCGTCGTTGATAAGGGATCGATTGCGAACGGCTGTTCGCACGCAAATTGCGGCTACGTCAGCCCCAGCCATGTGTTGCCGTTGACGGAACCCAGTGCGATTGGTCTGGCAATCAAGTCGTTGTTCAATCCAAGCTCGCCATTTCGCGTTAAACCAAGTCTGAGTCTTGCGCAGTGGAAGTGGTTCTGGCAGTTCGCGCGGCGCTGTACGGATCGGCAAATGCTAAAGGCGGGCGCGCAACTAAAATCGATTCTTGATTCATCAATGAGTGAATACATCAAGTTGATGGACCAGGAAAAGTTCGAGTGTGAGTGGAAAACGAATGGATTGCTTTTTGTTCTGCAAAGCGAAAGAGGAATGGAAAGCTTCGCCGAGAGCGATGATTTTCTAACGAAGCATTTCGGAGTCACCGCACGACGAATCGAAGGCCATGAACTGCCCGCGTTTGATGCTGCGCTAAAGTCCGGGTTAGGGGGCGCGTTCTACTATGAAGACGACGCATCCGTGCGACCTGATCTGTTGAATCAGCAATGGGCCGAAAGATTGCGGGATCGAGGCGTTCAGTTCAGAGAGCAATGTGAAGTCAAAGAAATCCAACGAGACGGTGATCGGATTGCTTGTTTGAAGACAGATGATTTTGACCTAGAAGCAGAACGATATGTGTTTGCGACCGGAGCCTGGAGCCCAATGCTTAGCAAAGGTCTGAGGTGTCACATTCCGATTCAGCCTGGCAAGGGATATTCGGTCACGATGTCAAAGCCAGACCCTTGTCCCCAATATCCGATGCTGTTTCCAGAACACAAAGTCGGCGTGTCGCCGTTCGAGCAAGGGTACCGACTGGGGTCGATGATGGAGTTCTGCGGGTACGACGATTCCATTCCAAGCTGGCGAATCGATCAACTCAAACGTTCGGCTGAACCCTACTTGGTCGCGCCTCATACCGACGGACCGCAGCAAGAGTGGTTTGGATGGCGTCCTATGACTTGGGATAGCTTGCCAATCATTGGTCAGGTCCCCAGCACACCAAACGCCTATTTAGCCGCCGGACACAACATGCTTGGGCTTAGCCTAGCGGCAGCGACAGGAAAGCTGATTGCCGAAATGATCCAAGGCCGTCCCACGCATATCGACGCAGAATCGTTCTCACCTAGCCGTTTTTAGGCTGCTGTTTTTCTGGGTTGACTGTTTTTGCTACGGGTATTTGTTTTGCGACTATTTCTTCAGCAGTCGTCCTGCCTTCCCGACCAATTTCAGATAGTGGTCACTCGGCAATCCTTCGTACGTTAGAAACGCAGCGCCGTCACCCACGGGCGGTTCGTTGGTGCATTTGAAGATTGCGGTTCCTTCGTCGACTTCATCGAACATCGCAACGTACAGCATCTCGCACCCGGCACGTTTCGCGGCTGTGATCTGCGACCACAGAAAATCGCCTTTCAAGCGAGGGATCGCGTCAAGTTTCTCGCCGGTCAGGTTGTGCCAACTGAATCCCGGAAACACGACGGGCATGTAATCGAGTTTCCGATCGCCGCACCACTGGATGTCCGGCTTCCAGAGTCTTTCTGCATGTCGATTGACTTCGTTGATGTTTCGATAACGTCCGATTGTCCAAGGGCTAAGAATGTCGGCTAACTGAAGGACCTCGTGCAATTCCGGATCGGCAACGGAATCGCGATCTAAGGCACGCCAACCCGTCGGGACTCCCAGCATCACCGCGCAGCCGTCATTCTTCAGGAATTCGATTAACCGGCGGCATTCGCCGAGTGAATACTCGCGAGGCTTGTTTCCGTCATTGAAACCGATGCCCCAAACGGCAACGACCGGTTTGCCGTTGTGAAATTGATACGAGGAATCTTTGGTGATCTTCTGTTCCCGGCGAAGTTGGCTCCAATCGTCTTGAACGATCTTGGTGCCTCCGGCCGGCAGCCCCGACAAGTCGTACATCACGACATAGCTACGTCCTGAAATCGTCGCACCTTCTCGCACGTGGCTGAGCACTGAGTCCTTGTGGCGTTTGACCAGATTGTCTTTTAGTCCGTTCGCGAATCGTTGCAGGAACGCACCGTCAATTCCGTATTCACGCATCCACTGAAAGTGCCGCAGAACTGTCTTTCGGTTGCCGCTGCTGAACACTTCCGCCGGGCTGCCGTCGGCGAGTTTGAATCCTGTCACGAAACGTTCGTCGTCGTCGAGTTCCGAAACATCGGGCCACAGGTCGACAGTCACGTTGCCTGGCGCAAAATCCTTTCGTCGGTTCTTTGACCAGTGCGTCCATCCGAGATCGGCGCCGTCAGCCTCGCAATTGAACCATCCCTGGTAGCCCACCATGACTTTGCCAGTCAGCGTAGTTCGGTCGACATTCGCGGCAGCTTCTCGGCCTCGCTCGTCGTCGGCCACAGGCAGGGCAACGGCTTTTGGCTCAGTAGCGCTGGCGGTCTGCGAGCCAACAACGGCGGTTATTGCGACCAGTATCAGGAGTAGATGTTTCATTAAGATTTGTTTGGACTGAACGTCGTTAATGTCGCGGGTTTAAGACCATTGTTCACGGTCCGAGAGGCGAGACAAAACTTTGCGTTGCCTGATCGTCGCCGTCCGATAGTCTAAGTGAAACTGGCTTAGCAGAATGGTCGACCAAGGATTTTTGATCGTGTTCTTGTCAAGTCTTTCGTTGGGGGTCGATAACTATCGAAACAGCAACTTCATTGAAAGGAAGTGGACGAAGATCAGTTAGAATGCGATCACTATTCGGACAATCCGGCCCGCAATTCAGGATTGGCGAAATTGAGGTTTTGATCGCCGTTGTCGCGTTCACTCACCGATTCGTAGAGTGCTTTCCAAAAGTTCAGAAAATTGGCTGCCATGTTTCAGTGTCGTTTGCAATGGTTGATGCTTTTCCGATTCCTGTTTTGTTGCCTCGTTTCGATGGCGTCCGATGCAGATGCTCAAACGCTGCGACATCCATTGGCGATGGAAGAACAGTTGAAGCATGCGGGAGTCGATTATCTTGCCGGTCAAGCAAGGTTGCGGGGTGATCCCAAACGCGGTGCGTTGGTTTTCTATAAGTCCGCGGCTGCCTGCGCAACGTGTCACCTGGAAAGCGGAAAGTCGTCACCTTTGGGGCCAAACTTGGCGACCTTGGGCGAAGTGACGGACCAGTATGTGATCGAATCGTTGCTCTATCCGTCAAAGGCGATTCGCAAAGGTTTCGAAAACCATTCGGTGATAACAGTCGATGGTCAAGTTTTGGTTGGCATGATCACCGCTCGCGATGATGACTCGTTAACAATGCGAATCGCTTCGGAACTGAATCGCGACAAAGTTATCCCGATGGACGACGTCGAAGCGATGAAGAAGAGTGATCATTCAATCATGCCGGATGGATTGATCGCATCATTGATCACGCAACGTGACTTTTTAGATTTGGCCCGCTACGTCATGGAGGTGGCTGCGGGTGGTCCTGAGAAATCGGACAACCTAAAGCCGAGCGCCGAACAGCTTGCCGTTCAAGACGACACTAAGAATCTGGATCACGCAGGTATCATCAAGAAACTCGGCAAGCGTGATTTTGACGAAGGCGCGTCGATCTATCACGGTTACTGTTTCAATTGCCACGGCAGTGACGGGAATACGCCTTCGCTGCCAACTGCTCGAGCGTTCGGAACTCAGAAGCTGCGTTTTGGTGCCGACCCTTATCGAATGTTTCTGACGCTTTCGCATGGAAACGGATTGATGGCACCAATGTCACATTTGACGCCAAAGGAACGTTATCAAGTTGTGCACTATTTGCGAGAACAGTTCATGAAGTCGTCCAATTCTGAATACTTTCAGGTCGATAACGATTACTTGGCTGGACTACCCAAAGGCACCGAGAACGGAACCAAAGTCGCCGACGTTCCGCGTGATTTCGGGCCGGCGTTGAGATCGCAACTTCGCCGCGAAATTAGCAGTGCAATGACGATACCGCTGGGCGGAGTGACGATTTCTTACGACTTGCACTCGATGGACCAAGCTGGTATCTGGAGCGGCGGTTTTCTGGATTTGACTCAAACCCAGCATGTTCGTGATCGGGGCGAAGGGACCGCCAGTCCAAAAGGTGACGAGATTGCGGCTGCCGCTCGATGGCAATGGGGCCACGATGGAACCCTGGACTATCCCACCGATGATCTTTTGCTTCGCGGTCCAATGCCGTCGCGATGGATGGAATATCATGGTCACTACCAATCGGGCGAAGCCGTCGTTCTGAGTTATTCGATCGACGGTCGTCGTATTCTGGAACTGCCGCGATCGGCCAGCACCACCCGCGTCACGCACTCGCTGCACCTCTCACCGGGCCGATCGCTGATCTTGTGGGTTGCTGATGATTTTGAACAGGTCCAGCAATCACAGCACGATGCGTTGTCGGTCGTCGGAAACCAGATTGCATTGACGCTGCGTGGCGATACCGAGGGTGCGGGTTGGTCAGTCGATGGTCAGGGCCGTCTGACGTTGAACATTCCCGCCGATCAACAGCCTCGCAATTTGGATATTGTGCGAGCGTGGGGGAAGTCATCGCAGCAGTTGGCCGAAATCGTTAGCACGCACTCGCAGGAGCTGCAGACTCCGTTGCCACAATCCATGACCAATGGCGGCCGCGTTGTTTGGCCCGAAGAGGTTAAAACTGTCGGGACACTTGGTTTAGAGAAAGGCGGCTACGTTTTGGACACTCTGACTTTGCCAGATGCCACGATGTCGAATACCTGGTTTCGTACCTCCGCGCTTGACTTTTTTTCCGACGGCCGGATGGTCGTTGCCACCTACGGCGGCGACGTTTGGATTGTTTCGGGCGTCGACGAGAGCCTGTTGGATTTGCGATGGAAAAGGTTCGCCGCCGGTTTGTATGAACCCTTCGGACTGAAAGTAGTCGATGGTGAAATCTACGTGACTTGCAAAGACATGATCACCAAACTGCACGATCAGGACGAGAATGGCGAGGCCGATTTCTATGAGTGCTTTAGCGCCGACACCGATGTATCGGTCAACTTTCACGCCTTTAATTTTGATTTGCAAACCGACGAGGAAGGAAACTTCTACTACTCCAAGAGTGGTCACGGGGCGGATTCGGATTTACCGGGCGTTGTTTTCAAGATTTCGCCTGACGGTAAACATCGCGAGGTCTTCAGTACTGGCTTCCGGACTCCTAACGGAATGGGAGCGATTCCAGGCGATGACTCAAATGGATTTCGGATCACTAACAGCGACAACCAAGGGCAATGGACGCCGGCATCAAAAATCAATGTGCTAAAGAAAGGCGGTTTTTATGGTTGGGTGCCAACCTATTCGATTCCCGGTATGTGGGAACCAGGCGGTGGAACGATCGACATCACGAAAGTGAAATCGCCTGACCGGTTTGATCCTCCCTTGGTTTGGATGCCACAGGAGTTCGACAACTCGTCGGGCGGACAACTGTGGGTCGATGATCCGCGTTTCGGGCCGTTGTCGGATCACTTGCTGCACACCAGCTTTGGCAAAGGATGGATGTCGTATTTGATGATCCAGGACGTGGGGCAAACATCGCAGGCGGCGATTATTAAATTGCCATTGAACTTTTCGACCGGCATCATGCGTGCTCGGGTCAATCCGGTCGACGGTCAAGTCTATGCAACGGGATTGCAGGGCTGGAACGGTGGCGGCCGAGTCGGCTTGGCCGACGGTGGAATTCAACGAGTCCGCTATAAAGGAACGCCAACACCGATGGTGATCGACGCTCGTGTTGTTTCCGGCGGATTGGAATTGGATTTCAATTTTGAACTCGATCCCGACTCGGCGACGAATGTCGGCAACTACGTCACAAGCCAGTGGGACTACCTTTGGAGCCGCAACTACGGATCGGACCAATACGTTCCTGGTACGGATCGTGTTGGCACCGAAGTTTTAAAAATTGAATCGGCAACGGTCCAGCCAATCAAAGGTGATTCCGGTGGATGGCGAGTTCGCTTGTCGACACCGAGCATTGGCCCCGTCGACCAATTGCACCTCGTGCTGCATTTGAAAGACATCAACGGCGATGCATTTGACGAAGAAATCTATTGGACGATCAATGCCATACCATCAACCGAATGATCGTCACGAAGTCGCCGAAACGCTCCGCCGGTTCGGTGTTGAAGATTCCGTCCGACGGAGCGGTCTGGCGACTAAAAATCACGAAACGGGCCTCGAGGCTCGGCCGCTTCCATTTCATTGAGCCAGTCTGCGTAGTGTGCTTTCACCATTTCGAGAATCTTGGGACGCGACTCTGACAAATCATTTTGTTCTTTGATGTCGGTTTCCAGATCAAACAAGCCGCCTGCGTCACCCATTTTTACCCACTTCCACTTGCCGATCCTCGCCCCCAGCTGATCTCGCCGCTTCCAAAACATTTCCTTTCGTGGCGATGTTGTCTCGCCGCGAAGTGTCGGCCACCAATCGAAACCATCCAGCGCGATGTCGGTGGGCAACTCGGCGCCGGCTGCCGATGCAAGACTGGGCATCAATTCCAGACTCGACAGAAACGCATTATTAATCGCTCCTGCCCTCACTCCTCCGTTGGGCCAGCGAACGATGCAGGGCACGCGAATGCCGCCTTCCCAAGTTTGCCCTTTGTGACCTCTCAGTGGCGAGTTGTCCGCTCCCCCGCTGCCGCCATTATCGGAAAAGAAGATGACGATCGTATCGTCAAGAATCTGTTTTTGATCAAGCATGTTCAGCATCTCGGTGATCGCCGCGTCCATGCAGGTTACCGCTGCACGATAGTCGCGGCGTCTTGCATCCGCCGTCGCCAACGTGGCCGGCGTTCCGTACCGATACTTGGTGGCAATTTTGGTTTCCGCGTCCACCGGCGGGTACATCTCTTTGAACTTATCCGGAGCCTGCACCGACGAGCGGGTCGTTGGATCGAGTGCCGACGAGTTGTGCGGTGCATTGAACGGAACATAAAGGAAGAACGGTTTTTTGTTGGCATGCTCACCGAGAAATCGAACCGCTTCCCGTTGAAAGAGATAAGTGCAGTAGGTTCCCTTGTCTGTATCGGTTGGCGACAAATTGCGAACCATGCACGGCACGCCGTACCGCTGGTGAGTGAAGTAGTCGATTCCCGTGTTGACGAAGCCATAGAAATCATCGAAACCGCGCGACGTCGGCAAGAATCGCTTCAACGCCCCAAGGTCCCACTTTCCATAAATACCACTCTTGTAGCCGACCGGTTTTAAGACCGCTGGAATGATGACTTCGCGCTCGTCCATGCCGCCAATGCGTTCAAACGTGACGGCGTACTCATCCGGCGAATACTTGTGACCGTAGTCAGGCGCTTCGTTGCGAATCATGTCGTAGATGCCGTTACGCTGCGGATATCGTCCCGTCAACAGGCTGGCCCGCGATGGCGTACACGCTGGCCATGACACATAGAAATTGGTGAGCCGTGTCCCTTCTCGTGACAGTCGGTCAAGCGCAGGCGTGATGATGCCGTTGCCAAGTTCGCCAAGGTCGTTGTACCCCTGATCGTCCGAGACGATCAGCAGGATGTTGGGACGCTCGGCAGCTTGAATTGCCGTTGCCACCGCCATCAAAACATAGGCAATCAACAGAGGCTTCATTTTCATGGAGTCGCTTCCCTGGTTCATCGTTTCCACCTCGATACGCCGGAGTTCGATCGTTTTATCTTAACCATTCGTCCAGATGCTCTTGCACAAACGAATCGTCGTTGAGATGCGGATACGCCATTGTGACGCGGGTGATCTCTTCGGCTTGTCCGGGTGATAGGACTTCACTCGGTTCAATGCACCACGTCCCGGTTAGTAAACCTTGACGGCGTAACACTTCGTGGATGCCTGGGATGCAACCAGCGAACTGATTCGCAGCATCGAAGAACGCGGCATTGCAGTCGGTGATCTCAATCCCTCGAACAAGTAACTCGGCAGGAACGTCGCCACCTCGATCAAGCGCCGCGTGAATCTCGTTGAGAAGCTCAGCGGCTGATCGAGTCCAGACGCTCCAGTGGCCGAGCAAACCACCGCGGATGCGAACTCGCTTGGCTGCGTCAGCAGTCACGATCCGATACTCGGTAACGAGATCCGCGACAATATTGTCGTCATTGCCGGTGTACAGCGTGATGGTGTTTTCTCGCCCGGCATCACACACGGCGCGAACAACGTCGAGTGTTTGGTAGCGATTGAATGGAGCCATCTTGATTGCGATGACGTTGTCGATTTCCGCGAACTCGCGCCAAAAGCGATACGGTAACGGGCACCCACCCACCGCGGGTTGTAAATAGAATCCGATCACCGGCATAACGCTGGCGACTTCGCGACAGTGGGTGAGCAATGCGTCGTGGTTGTCTGACGCCATCGCAGCGAGACTCAGTAGACAAGCGTGGTAACCGTTCGACTGGGAAAATGTCGCTTCACGGATCGCTTGATCGGTTCGCCCACACACGCCGGCGACTTTGAATATTTCTCGGTCCGTCGATGCCGAGTAATCGTCGATCACCTGCGACGCCAAGCTTAGTACCGGTTCGTACAATTCAAAACGTGGTTCGCGAATCGCAAACTGAGTCGTGTGAACGCCTACCGCGATCCCTCCGGCACCGGCGTCGATATAGTACCGTGTCAAGGCAGTTTGATACCTGGGATCAAACCTTCGGTTGGAATCCAGCGCCAACGGTTGTGCTGGGATAACCATTCCGCGGCGCACGTTGGCAACGATTTCGGCAGGTAGGTCGCTGATTTTCATATCGATGAGTGTGGTGTTGATTGGTAGTCGCTGATCCGCTCCGCCGGTTCGGCAAGGAAGACTCCGATTGCCGGAACTTTCGGTCGACGACTGATCGCCACTAATACGTCCCGTCGTTGACTTCAAAGTGAGTTGGTTTGCCCAGCGATCGACCACCGATCTTGGTCCAATGGGCCTGCCAGCGGATGAGCTGCTGGGCGGATACCGAAGGACGACCAAATAGTTCGGTTGCCTTCGTGCTGTTGCTTAGATACGAACGTTCGCTCGGTGTTGAGCTGAATCGAACAGGCTTGCCAAGCAACTCGCCCAGTTCATTAGCGACCTCTTCAGTGCTTAGCGTCTCTGGACCTGTCACATTGATTACGCGGGCGGGCGACGAACAATGGCCAAGGCATTGCAGTGCTTGCTGGTTGGCGTCGCCTTGCCAGATCATGTTGAACGCACCCGAACCGTTGTCGACGGGCTCGCCTCGCCAAATCCTATCTGCAATATCGTGCAAGACGCCGTATCGAAGGTCGATGGCGTAGTTCAAACGGTAAAGACAAACCGCAGTTCCCCAGGCCTTGCTGGCGTACTCGAACACTCGTTCACGCCCCAAGCAGGATTGAGCGTATTCGCCGACGGGGGCGGGAGCAGCGTTCTCGCTCGGCGCTTCACCCACCCGGGCCAACGGATAAACACATCCTGTTGAGAACGCGACGATGTTGGAATCACGAAAATGATCGGCGACGTTGGCGGGAACTATCGTATTCATTGCCCAAGTCAACGACTCGTCACCGGCCGTTCCGAACTTGCGTCCTGCCATGAACAGCACGTTCCGAACTTTGGGAAGCGCCGAAACGGATTCGCGGTCCAGTAGATCACAGCGAATCGTCTTGACACCGCTTGTTTCGAGTTGTTCACGGGCGGCAGGGTTGGAAAACCTCGCCACACCGATGATTTGCTTCGTCACGCCAGCTGCCCCGATTGCGGAAACCGCAAGTTGCCCCAAGCTGACTCCCATTTTTCCAGCAATCCCGAGAATCATGAGATCGCCATCGAGACCCCGCATGAACTCGACCAACGCATCCGAGGGTCTGCAGAGCAATGCATCGAGCTGCGTTTCGGCGTCGATCAACGAAGGAAGTGGGCTGTCAGTCATGGGGTGTCTCACGGGGCGACTTGCTGCTGATCTGAGTTGCTCGATCTGAGCTAACGCTTAAACGGCGCGGAAGAAATATAACGTGCCGGTGATCGCGCGTATTCGAAAATTGTTTGTGCTTGTTCGTCCGGTTCACTATTCTCGTTGGCTGCATCCCTCGTGCGGCACACAAGTTCACTCACTTTATGAAAACAACTTCATGACCGATACCGCATCAGCCAACGCACCGCTCGCACGACCTTGGTATCGGCGAGTTGGCCCGGGGCTGATCACTGCCTGCGTCGTGATTGGCCCCGGCAGTATCATGACCAGTTCCACGGTCGGTGCGAACAAAGGTTACTCGATGTTGTGGGTGGTGGTTGTGTCGGTCACCTTCATGCTTGTCTACATGACGATGGCAGCGAAACTGGGGGCAGTGAGCAGCCTTTCGCCGGGCGATCTGATTCGCCAAAAAGCCGGTCGCCCGCTGGCAATTTCTGTGGGCCTGATTGTGTTCTTCATTGCTGCCGCGTTTCAGTCGGGTAACAACATTGGCGTCGCCGCAGCGTTTGAAACTTTCGTCGACTCGAAAGCAATCGTTGCTGGACTGGTCGTTGCCTTCAACGCGATCGCGATTACTTTTCTGTTCGCGTTCAAGAACCTGTACAAGGTTATGGAACGCTTGATGATGGTGTTCGTTGCCATCATGCTGGTCAGTTTTGCTGTAAACTTGTTGACGCTTGAACCGGACCCTGTCGCACTCGTTCAAGGCTTTGTTCCGTCGACCGGCACGATCGATATCGCCTTGCTCGGGTTGATCGGAACAACGTTCGTGATCTCCGGTGCTTTCTATCAAGCGTACTTGGTTCAGCAAAAAGGCTGGAGCGAGGCTGAGGTGCAAAGCGGAATCATCGATGCTCGAGTCGGTGCCGTCATCATGGCTCTTATCACGACCATGTTGATGTCGACTGCCGCAGCGGGTTTGTACACTGGATTGCCCGTGACACTGTCTGATCCCGTTGCGGTGGCTGAGGCACTGGAGCCGACGTTCGGCAAGACTGGCAAGTTTATTTTTTGCCTCGGACTTTTTTCGGCGGCTTACTCGTCGTTTCTGATCAACTCGATGACCGGCGGTTTCATCTGTTCCGATGGCCTCGGGCTCGGTAGCGGCGTTCAAGATCGTTGGCCGCGGATCATCACAACACTCGGTTTATTGGCGGGAATGGTCGTTGGACTCGCGACGCTGTTGTTCGACTTTGATCGCACGCCGACAATTATCGCCGCCCAAGCCGTGACGGTCGTTGGCGCGCCTTTGGTAGCGGGAGTCCTGTTGTGGTTGGCCTGCAGCGCCGATGTGATGGGGGAATTTGTTGCCGGCTCGTTCACCAAAATTGTCGCCGGGATTGGCTTGGTTATCTTGCTGGCGATGGCGGCGAACACCGCCTTTGTGACACTGCCGAACAAGGTGAAGCAGTATCGCGAAAAACAAGCCACTGTTGAATTGGAACCGACGATGCGAACCACGCAGCGTTTAGAACACGAGTCAACTTAAGCTGAGAATTGTCGTAAACAATCGTTTTCTTGGTCAAGGAACCGAAGCCGATTCTTAATCTAACAATCGTTGGGATCACGGTGCTTGCATCAGGTAACCGATCAAGTCGGCCATCGCTTGTCGATCGATCGAGTTCTCAAACCCTTCGGGCATGATCGACAGCCCCGTGCTTTTCATCTGATCGATCTCGATCCGCAGCACACTCTCAGTCACATTCTCGGCACGGCGCAGCGTCACGCTGGTCGCCCCCTCATCGACAATCGTCCCACTCAGCACTCGGCCATCGGTGGTGACGATAACGTGGTTGATGTACTGCGGATTGACTTCGCGGTTGGGATCAAGCACCGACGTCAGCACGGTTTCGGCGCCACGCGATTTGATCGTTGCCAGATTCGGTCCTATTTCAAAGCCGATCCCATCGACACGGTGACAGCCGCTGCAGTGTTTCTTGAATTGCTCGCTTCCTCTTTCCAAATCCACGGGCAGTGTCAGCACGCCGTCGTACCTTGCCAGAACTGCTTGTCGCTGTGCCTTCGTTTCGGCCGACCGATTCACAACGGGCTGTGGTTTGGGGTGAGTGTCTCCGCCGGATCTTGAGTCCGTGACTCGGCTACGGATCGAGATCTGCTCGTCAAGTCGTTTGGTTAGCTCTGGCAGTTCACCAGCGAGCGATGTCTTGAGCTGTCGTGCTTCGCTGCCGACTGCATTCAGGACCGCTGCGGTGATCCAGCGGTTTGACGGGTTTTGCTTAGCAATGCGTGCGAGAGCCTCCACTTTCCTGTCACGCGGCCATGCCCCAAGTGTGAATGCAAGCTGGTATCGAACTTCGATCGACGTGTCATCGGCTAATCGTAATAATGCATCGGTCAGTTCATCAGTTACGGCAATCGTGTCGATTAGACGCACAGCGTGTCGACGCACTTGCGGATCCGTATCTCGCAGCGCTCGCAGTAAGCTGGCTTCATCAAGCGCAGCGAGTCCCGACAAGGCATACAACGCATGCATTCGACCCAGCGGTGATGCACTTTCACCAGCCAGTTGGCGAAGTGGTTTGGCAGCGGCCTGATCTTGCCGCTCGTATAGTAATCGTGCCGCAGTCTCGCGGTGCCACGCGTTATCATGCTTCAAGGTTTGCACCAGTTCGGATATCGACATCGCTTGAAGACTTGCCGGAGGTCGCGGTGCCCGGTCTTTTGCAGCCAGCCGGTAGATGCGGCCACGGTCGCGTCCCGACGTCAGATCCAAGTGCTTCTTGATTTCTTCGGGCAAGGACAGCGGATGCTCAATGACTTCGCGGTACACATCGACCACGTGTAAGGTTCCGTCGGGGGCGTTGGCGAATTGCGCGGGACGAAACCAAATATCCGTGGAAGTGACGAACTCGCTTTGCTGGTCGATTCGCTGCGCAATGAATTCCAGACCGTCTTGTTGAAGCTGTTTGCGGTGAATCAGATTGCTGCCGACGTCGCCGACGATCGCGGTGCCCTTCCATTGCTCGGGCCACGCATCACCACGATAAATTGTGACCCCCGTGGCGCCTGTAAAGTATCCTGCCGCGCGTCCACCACCTTCGATCGGTCCCTTGGCTTGTCCCGACACACGCAGTCGAGTTCGCAGAATCCGCCATGGTTCAACGGGGCTGGTGCGAAATACTTCCGCCTGCGGTCCATCCGAAGCAATCGAAATCCGCGACGGCGGCGGGATCACATACGGATTGCGAGCGATGTAACGATCCTCGAACATGACTTGTTGGATGTGGTCGCTGTTGGAGGACACAAACTTACGTCCCCAGTCATCAAAGCCCATGCCATGTTGGGCCGCGCCGCTGGTAGGTTCGAAAACATAGGTTCTCGGGTCAAGTGCGATATCTCGGCCACGGATGTTGATGCTCGGCGAGTCGTTGGTCGCATGCCCGGTGCGAATGTCACCACCGACACTGCTACACGCAATATGAATGCGATTGTCGAGTCCCCAGCGAAACGAATTCATCAGCCCCTGAACATTCGAAGTTCCAAATCCTGTCAGCACTCGCTGCTTCACATCGCTGACGCCATCGCCATCGGTGTCTTTCAAGTACCACAGATCGGGAGCATCACCAACAAACAAGCCGCCGTCGAACGGAAACAAGCCGGTCGGCCAATTCAAGCCATCGGCATACGTCGTTCGCGAATCATACACACCGTCTCCGTCATTATCCGTGAGCTTTGCGATTCGCGAGATCCCATCATCGCGGTTTTCGCTGTAGCCTCGCATTTCGCAAACAAACATCGCACCGCTGGCGTCCCACTCGATCGCCACCGGACTGGCTACTAAGGGTTCGGCCGCCACAAGTTGGATCTCGAATCCATCGGCGACGGCAAATGAGGCGAGTGCCGCGGTAGGTTCCCTTGGTGAGACTCGTGGCAATTCAGATCCGTAGTCAACGTCAACCGCCCGCGACAACGAGTTGCCGCCAATCACCAACAGAAACGTGAACAAAACCCATGCACTTCGCATCATTCCTTCTCCGCAACGTCCAGAAGACTTCGCATCGCATCCATCAAGATTGGTTCCGTGTCAGGCCCGACATTCGAAGCCGGTTGGCTCGTTTCATAGCCACCCTGTCCGTAAGCCTCGGCCGTGCCGATGTACCCGGGCCCATAGTCGCCGTAGGCTGCCATTGTAATTTTCAAATCGGGACGCATCGCCTTCGCGGCAAGTTGGTATTCAACAAACAGCTCGCCTGGTAAATACAGCGCTCGCACATCGCCAACTGATAGACATCCGACGTCAATTTTGTGTCCGGCTTCACATCGCAGCAGCCAAGCCAGTTTGTCGGGACTGCCCCAGTACGTGACGCCATCCCACTGAGCAAGCGATGCGGTGAGTTCATCGCGTTCAAGGTGCTTCGCGGGCGGCAATGCGACGGCTTCGACATTCCAGTGGATGTCGTCGGCTGTCACGTCAAACTTTTCGGTAGCATCGAGCGCCTGCTGCATGGCCGTGGCAACTCTCGTCGCCAGTATCAAGCGATTCTGGGGCGATCCATCGTTGAACTTGCCCGCACCGATGTTTCCGCCGGCGCCATTGAAATGCACGTACATTGGTCCCGGCGAATTTTGGCTTTGCATGAACCGAGCAATGCCGGGGAAATCGGGACTCGGGATTCCTGTGCGATAGTAGCTTTGCGGATGGCAAGCATAGTAGCTGATCACAGCAATCGGTTTGTCGTCATTCCAAAACGAAAGTGAGCTTAAAACAGGATCGATCGTGCCCTCGGGAAACGCACGAATCGACGCGTCTCGAGTCGCCGTATAGCGTGTGGCAATGACTTGGCCTGATTTATCCTGGATTCGCCGGTTCGACGCTACCTGTTCGACATTGGCGACTCCGAAACCGGCTTGCGTCACGGGCTGAGCGACCTCGATGGCACGAGAAATTTCGTCGCAGAGTCGATCAATCACTTGGCGGGCAAACCTGCCATCGTGCGCACCCAAGTCCGATGCACCGGCTTGTTGCAGCAATGACTCAGCGCCAAAGTCGCTGCGAGGAGCGTCGTGTTGATGCAGCGTATGCACGGCAACTCGTGAGGGCGTCGTCTCGACTGCGGCTGCGATTCGTTCACGAAAAATGTCATGACTCTGATTGCCAATCCCAATCCAGTCCATCGCACACAGCACGATCGGTTCGCCCGACCCCAGCAGTACAATCCCTCGACAACGCAGCCCTAATTCATCAAGACGTCGAACTCGATCATACGCCATCATCGACCCGATCGGTGGCGTTGAGTCGATGTCAAAAGTGGCCACAGTAAGCTGTGAGTCACTCGCACTGTCTTCGGCGGGCAAACGGTTCTGAGGGAGCGCGATCGCAATCGCCAGAAAACCGAGCGTGAATTTACACAGACGGGAATTCAACAAATTCATGATGGGCTTTCGATGTGAGAACGATTTAGTCCTGCATATTGATTCGCGCCAGATAGACGGAGGTTTTGAAATCCGAGTTGCCAATTTCGTGCGACGAATAGTAACTGACCCACAATTGTTCGTCGTGCCAGACCAGTCCGGCGTAACTGCAGTCACCACCGGACGGCAGGGTCAGGAACTCGGTCAGCTTGCCCGTATCCTGATTCAGCCAACACAGCGACGTGCGGACGCGATGGTCGTACAGACGCACCGCTGCAACGATCCGGCCATCGGGCAATTGGATCAGTTGAGGGCCACCGACCCGTGTCTCGGTATCGATCCAATTCCAGTCATCGTAGGGTGGCAACGCCTTACCGAGCTGAGCCGTTTTACTGGCCGCGTCACGTCGCAAAAGTGCAATCGCTTGCTCGCCTTCACCAAACAAGATCGATGACTCGTTGGGATACCCGTCGACTAACAGGCGATCGACCCAGCTTTGAAAACTGCGGCCATCGTCTTGGCTGCGAAATAAACTGACATGCTTATCCGCTGGGTCACCCGTGTGATATCCAATCGAGTATCCGTCTGGACCGTGCCAGGTTGTCCGCCATAGCCAATAGTTGGGCGGTCCGATGTTGATGACATCGGACCATTGCTGGCCATCTTTCGAAAACCAAGCCATCGATTGATGCCGAATGTCCGACCCGGGTGGGAAAGCGCCCGCGCCGGAAAGCATCAGTTCACCGCTGGGCGTCACGGTTAGCTTGGCATCGCGAAGATCGGCTTGCGGATGAGCGATCTGCGCCGCCGAAGTCCACTCCTCGCCATCATCCGAGACCAAGACTTGCAGCGCTCCGTCGTCCGACACATGAGCCGTCCCGGATCGATAGACACAATAAAACTTGTCCTGAAAACGAAGCAAGTCGGTGAACGCATTGTGCTTGGACTGATCGCCGATCCGCCTGACGCTGACAATTTTGCTGCGATGCAGTTGAGTATAGATCTGTGACAGTGGCAGCTTGCGAATCACCGACGTGGAAAGCTGCTGCCCCGGCTGCTGACGACCGTCAACGTGTGCGATTAGCAGGGAGTCATCGACCCACTCGATGGCCGTGTAGCAATACCAACCTTCGGGATCCGCAGCGATTGGAATCGAATCGGACCAAGTGACACCGTCGTCGCTGGATACCGCCAGCGATAAAGGAGTACGATCGCGCGACACGGACTCTCGGTATCCGTGGTCATTCCAAATCGCCAAGAGGTCGCCTGTTGCCGGCACACGCTCGATTGAAGCGGGCGATCGTGGCGATGTGAGTGGAAATGGTTTCAGCGGAGTCCATGTTGATCCTTGATCGTGCGACAGACTTTGGTACTGCGTCGGCTGATCGGTCCGCACCCACATCAGCAAACTTCCATCACGCCGCTGGACCACTCCGGGTTCCTGGGCCATGATCCGCTGACCGTCTGCATTGGTCCCGGGGAACAGCGCCCGCGAACGATGCCAACTGATTCCCCCGTCGTCCGAAAAATAACAACCCACTTTGCCGTGCCAGTCCGCCTCGTCTTGATCCGGTGTCCGATGCAGTGCCACCGGCGCGATTAGTCGTCCGCTGATTAGCTGGATGACTCGGTCGTTATTAAGAACGTAGTACCCTATCTCGTCGTCTGGGATTATTTCAGTCGGTTCGCTCCAAGTTTGCGCTTCGTCTGACGAGAATCGAACCACGGGCCGGCAATCGGTTTCCGAGTTCTTGCGAAGGTAAAACAGAGCGATGCGGTCTTTGGCCAGCCGTAATAAGGATACGGACATGACATTCATTTCGCCCTCATTAGCGACAACCGTAATGTCGTCCTCGCTCCAACTCGCACCACCATCGTCGCTAATTCGACTGGTCAACGTAGCCGATGCGTGATCGCCGGAACCCGATTCGAACCGTGAATAGACGTACAGAATGCGGCCATCGGCCAGTCGCACAAAATCTCCTTCACTGTTTCGTGGATTGCCTTTGCCGGGCGCGAACGTGTGTCGCGGGATCAGCGATTCGATCCACTGCATCGCCGCCGCGTACCGAAATCCGAATTCACGCAGCGAAGGTGAATCGAAATGCGTCGAATCGCCCTTGTCGGTCAAACCATCCGAGGCGACCATCGCCGTCCGCGCGACGTGTCTGGTCGTCCGCTGCTGTGCCGCGTCGACCGCGCGCCGTCCGTCGGTCCAGGGACGCTCGGCGAATTGACCGAGTTGTCCGATCAAAAATGGAAGCTGTGGGTCGCCAACGACTTCTCGAAAACGATAAATCAAATCGGTCAAACGAGATTCGTATTCTTCTGATGCCGGCGAGTTCGAGTCGCTTTCCCCTTGATGCCACAGCACTCCCTTGACAGTGCCCTGTCCATCGACCTGCTTAATGCGGGCCTGCATGTCATCCCAAGGATGCGATTTGGTTTGTGTGTGAAAACCACCAGGCTGCCAGGTGTCGATCGCGGAACCGCCGACTGCGCAGGGAATCAAACCGACTGTGACCCCCGGATGGTGCTTGGCATACTCGGCTGCAAAAGAGCGACCAATCCCGACACCGACCATTCGGGGTTTGTCGAAATGCAGCGGGTCCGCGGCCACGCGCCAGTTCCCTTCTTGATCCAATGAAAGTACCCGCGCGACTGGTTTCTTATCAGCATCCGAAACCTTGCCGCGGCCAGCCATATTGGATTGGCCTGCTAAGATAAACAGATGAAAGTTGTCGGGATCGCTGAGGACAACGATGTCCGGCGCTGCAGCGCCGGAATCGTCGCTGTGAACGATCGGCAACGAATTCAAGATGCCGGCAAACAGAATGCCCAGCGCGATCCAAAATCGCGGGACGAATGAAATCCGAAACATGGCGGGGTCAGATATAAGAGGTAGGATATAGGCGGGATTCCCACTATAGCAGCCAGCGTGAGCGTGCGTGCATGAAAAGATGCGGCGCCGGGGAGGTCACGGTGTTTGCGGACATCAAGTTTTTCATTCTTCAAAGTAGGCATCAAACACATCGCAAAGTTGACGCCCATACAGCATCCAATTCTCGGCCGACGGACGTTCCTGTAGGCCCTCGATCCAATTGGCGTTCAATTCATGCACCGCCGCGTCGATACCAAATCGTGACCACCATCCCTGGCCCAAGGTCGCCGGGCTGTTATGGAAAGCACCAGTGGTGCCTTCGCGAAACCACGACTTCGCTCGCAGTATTTCTTCGAGTCGTAACATGCGGACTAAGTAGTCGGAATTGTCGGCGTCCTTGGTGTCACTCAAATGCAGCTTGCCGCTGGAATCGTTGTGCATTTCCAAAGCGAGATGAGGCCGTTTGCCTGTGTCCAGCATCGTCGTCAACCATTCCTCAAGCGCCGCATTCTCCGGACACAGTTGGGGATTCGCCGGCGCATCCCAGTCTCGATTGAGATCCTTGCCGAGCATGTTGAATCGACTGCGTCCCATCGCAACGCCGTCCTTGTTCGCCATCGGCATGACGTAGACGCAGAAGTGGTCGAGGTAGGCTTTGTCTTTATCGTCAGCCGTCGCAATCAGATGTCGAATCAATCCTTCGACAACCCAGTTGCCACCCGATTCCCACGGGTGAGCGCGTGCTCTGATGAACACTCGGTGTGGTGCATCCTCTCGCCCCACACGCACAATTTCTAGCGGACGGCCCTGCACCGTTTTTCCAATCGTTGTGATTTTAACCTGCGGATGTTCACGAATTTCATCGAACAGACGATTGAGTTCACTGATGCGATACGGCGGCAGGCGTGCGACATGTACACTGCCCGATGCAGGAACGTGAAGCGTGAATTTCAGTTGGCTCGACTCCGCTAAGAAATCAGTCTCGATCGGCTGCCAGTCCCTACCATCTAGGCTGATGAATGTGATCGTTTCGTCATCAGCCGCCAGACCGATACGCCCGTTGTAGACATTGTGAAAGTTGTTCAGTATCAACGAGAGTTCACAACCGGGCTCGGCGTCGACTCGAAAGTGCCAGTGCAAAGCAGCCCGATTGGGTGACTGTCGCTCGTGGTCATACAGCAGGTCCACTCGTACGGTTCCGTCGTCCAAGAGTTCCCAGTCGAGCGAAGACCCGTTTTCGATGCTGGTGTCAATGAAATGTAGCTTGTCTGCACTTTGGGCGGTCCCAACGCTTAAAACAATCATTGTCGTTACGAATAAAGCACAGCAAATGATTCGTCGCATGGCGTGGTCTCGTGGTTCAAAGGATCGTCTGGAAAGACCATCATAGCGCCTCGGTCCGGACGACACTCTGGTTTGCTCCGTTCCTTCGAAGGTTCTTCAAGAAACTTGTGCAGTGCGGGTGGCTAAATGTCGTTTGATTTCAGACCACAGTTGCAGTTCTCGCGGAGGTAATCGATGCTCTTGAGGAACTCGGCTCGCTGGTGCTGTTGGTCGAACTCTTTCTTGTTAACGCCAGACGCGGGTTCGTCGACTTCGATGGCGTGCCCGCGACGGCATAGTTTCAGGAAGTCTTTGATATCGGCTGCTTTCAAGTCGGGATAGCCCTTCCAGTGCTCGTCGGTCAGGAAAGGGATCGGTCGCGCTGAATTGGAAATCGATTCAACGAAGATCGGCATTCCAGGTTTCGACTTCGCAAGCGTCTGCACGTAGGTCGGCACATCCATCAACCCGTCACCGACCGCGGTCCACTGAAAAGTTGCTCCTTCGTCGGATTCCCAAACCGTGTAATCTCGCAGGCTGTTACAGACAACATGAGGTGCGAGTGATTGCAGGTGAATCATGGGGTCTTCCATCGCCCACAGTCCGTTGCCGGGGTCAAGCATCACGCCGCATACATCGGTTCCCACGGCTTCAACCAGTTCAAGTAATTCTTTGCTGCGAAGATCGGCCGCATGATTTTCGAAGCCAAATTTGATGCCAGCATCCTTTGCGAGTTTGCTGGATGCTTTCAATACTCGAACGGCTTCATCAATTCGCGGCTGAATTCCGCCGGGTAGGAAGCGGTCGTCGATGCTGCCGATGCGAACATTCACCACAGGCGAATCGACAGTGGTCGCTACTCGAATCGCCGTTGCCAGCAGGGTCTGCGCATCGCCCCACTGGTCAGAAAACTTTGCCGCGTTTTTGCAGACGGCACCTGCACCGATGTAGATCTTCAAATCATGTTGGTCGGCCAAATCCTTGATTTGCAGAAGGTGCGATTCTTCGAGGCTTTCGAAATAGTGGAAGCCATTGAGTAGTACCGCATCGAGGCGTTGCTCGGCGGCAAATTCAATCAATCGTTTTGCTTTCCACTTCATCCCTCGTAGCGAATGCCCGTCGAGTCCGAGCGGGATGCGGGCTGGATTGCCTACGTCAGTTGCAGCAAGGTTCGTGTCGAGCCCCGCTGCAGCAATCGTGGTGGCCGTGCCAACGAGAAAATCGCGGCGCCCGAGTGATTGGGGGGAAGAGTCATTGGAACGTTCGTCGAATGAGTGTTGCGTGTTGGGAATCGGCGGTCGTTGACCTTGTCATTCTTTGCTTGACGTTTTTTGACCAGTCGAAGTGTAGGGGCGGTACTTTGGCTCTGGCTTGTAGTTTCCTTTGCCCTTTTCCCAGCGGAAGGTGTCGCCTTCAATCACAAGGTCTTTTCGCAAATTGAACTTTGCTTCCGGAGTTGCAAATGTCTGTGGAGCGAACTTCCTTAGTTTGGCCTTCACGTCTGCATATTTGTCGTCAGAAGCAAGGTTGTTCCACTCGTTGGGATCTTGGCGCAGGTTGTAGAGTTCTTCGCCGTCGTCGCCGTAACGGATGTAACGCCAGTCACGATTGATGATGGCGTATTCGCCTGGAGTCATGTACGGCAAATAGACATTGCGATCGTTTGCTGACGCAGGATCGCCCAGCGTCTGCGCCAACGACTCGCCCTCGAGTGGTTGATGAGGCTTCGGCAGATCGCACATCTCGACCAGCGTTGGGTACGTGTCAATCAAACTGACCGTGACGTCCGTCTTGGCGCCGTCGGTGACTCCGGGGCCAGCCCAGATGAACGGTACATTCGAGGTGCGTTCCCAGAGCGTGTGTTTGCCCCATTGACCTTTTTCGCCATGATGAAAGCCGTGGTCACTCCACAACACCACGATGGTATTGTCGGCGTAAGGGCTCGAATCCAATGCGTCGAGGATGCGGCCAAGCATCGCATCGGCATAACTGATGCAGGCAAGGTACCCATGGATTGCATCATCCATCGCTCCCATTTTGACGAGATTCTCGTGATGGAAGCGTTTTCGAATCTCAGTCCGCTTGCGCATCTTGGGCGGTAGGTCTTCCAAGTCGTCTTCTTTCATCGGAGGCATCGCGATCTCGGCCGGATCGTACAGATCGAAGTACTTCTGTGGGCAATAGTTCGGGTCGTGTGGCGAATAGAGGCCACAGGCAAGAAAGAACGGTTTGTCGTGTATCCGTTGTAGTTGTTTGGCGGCCCAATTGGCCCGAATCGTGTCGGCCATCTCTTCTTCTTTGTCGTTCGGGATGGCGGCCCATTCAAGGAAAAGTCCGGCTTTGAACTTCTTGCCTTGGTTGTAAACACTTGCCGGAAACGGTTGAGGGACAGGTGTTTCGCTACTCCAAGATTCGAGCGGCCAACCGCTTTCACGCTGGCTTTGGTTGCGGAGGAAAAATTCGGTCCAGCCTCGCTGGTCAATTGCACCCTCGGGGTGATGAAACAGTTTGCCGGCGCCAAGGGTCGTGTAGCCGGCCTTAATGAAGCTCATTTGAAGGGCTTCGATTTCGGGATGATGCACGAAGTAGGTGGGAGTCTCGTAACAGCCCGTTGTTGACGCGTACTGACCTGAAAAGATGGCCGCGCGACTGGGGGCACAGAACACGCCTGCCGTATGTGCGTTTGTAAAGTTGACACCGCGCGCTGCAAGTCGATCGATGTTCGGCGTGATGGCCTGCGGTGTCGTCTCAAGGCACCCAATCCAGTCGTTCATGTCATCGACGGCCAGGAACAACACGTTGGGTTGCGAGTCGGCGGCGTCCAGCGGCGCGATGCCCAAAATAAGAGCTGGAACTAAACCAAGCAAAGTCCTTGGGAAGCAGTTCTTCATGGAATATCGATCTCGATTTTGAAGGGGCTGGGACGGGCGAAACGTGTTTCGCGAAATCACAAAGCGGCAGGGCAAGAGACCGATTGCGACTTTCATTCTCGCTTTACTTTCGTTTCAAGATCACCTGATGCGGGCCTTGGGTTTTTCCGTCGAAATTCACTTCAACATCCAGCCTGACCTTCCCCGCAGGAATCTTCAGTTGCGCGATGTTGCCAAGTTGCTTGCCGGCAGGAATATCAAGCTGTGTCGTGGCTTTGCCTGCGGTGATCGTCGCGGTTCCCATCGGCGGCGGCGACGCAAACAAGACCTCTACTTCGTAAGCGGCGTCGTCCAACGCTTCCAACAACCAGAAGCCCGCCGAATCTTGTGCCCACGGTCTTCCGCGAAGATGTCGCCAGTCTTGACGTGTCAGAACGGTCGTTAGCTCATCTTCGGTTCCGATCACAATTCGCGGCGGGGCATAATTGTCGGGCCGCGTCGAGCTGACATCCTTGAACCAAGCCTCGTATCCTGCAGAGAGTCGCTGCACAACGTCAGGCTGTTGATCGGCTAAGTCGTTGTTTTGGCGAGGGTCTTTGCTCAGGTCATAGAGCTGCAGCTTTGGCTGGCCCTTGAGTTTTTCGTTGCCGAAGCCACTCGGATGCACTAGTTTCCACGGTTCCTCATGAATCGCGAAGTGATTGAATAGCTGCGGCTGGTCGCCGCGGTGAGATTGGAATACGACTTGTCTTGTTGGCCAGTCTGAATCTTCGCCCGTTAACATCGGCAAGAAACTTCGCCCGTCCAGATGTTGTTCTGCTGGAACGGTGACATCACACGCATCAAGGATGGTGGGTGCGACATCGATGTGCGCGCACAGCTTGGTCACGGTCTTGTTGGCCGAAACCTTTGCAGGCCAATGAAACAGAAGCGGCGAGCGAATGCCGCCATCGTCGACGCCGGTCTTCATGCCGCGCATGTTGCCGACATACCGCATCGTGTTCGGGCCGTTGTCGTTCAGATAGATCACGATGGTGTTTTCAAGGATGTCAAGCTCGACGAGCTTGTCAAACAGTCGACCGACATTCTGGTCAATGTTCGTAACCATCGCCGCGATCCGAGCCAGTTTGTCGGATTCCTGCTTGAGTCGATCTGGACGAAAGTTGCCGATCATGATCGGGGAGAAATCGACTTTGCGATATTCCTCGTATAGTTGTTGGGGCACGTCGTCGAAGGGCCCGTGGGGCGCGTTGGTTGCAATGTAAGTAAAGAAGTTGTCGCCCGACTCAACGCTGTCGCCAATGAATTCCATGGCGGCGTCAAAGAAGATGTCCGTACAATATCCTTGCTTTTTGACCTCGTCGCCGTTCTTAAAAAGCGTCGGATCGGTGTACTTTCCTTCGGCGCCGATGGGATCCGACGGTTGGCCGATCCCACCACCACGATGCACAAGACTGTCCTGAAAACCCTGGTCCATTGCCCGCAGCGGATAGTTGTCACCGAGGTGCCACTTTCCGTAGATGCCGGTCCGGTAACCAGCCTGCTGAAGCGACTCTGCAAGCGTCACTTCATCAGGGTCCATCATCGACCGGCCAACGTACGTGTCGATGCAACGAGTCCGGTAGTTGTACCGGCCAGTCATCAGGCTGGCCCGAGTCGGCGCACAGACTGGACTGACATAGAAGTTGCTCAGAAAACCGCTGCGTGAATGCATCGCGTCAATGTTCGGAGTTCGGATCAACTCGTTGCCCTGAAAACCATAGTCGCCCGTCCCCTGATCGTCGCTCATGATCAGAATCACGTTGGGCCGAGACACGTCTGGTGCGGCGCACGTAAATTCAGTGGCAGTGCAAACCAGAAGCAATGGCAGGACGTAAAGCAGGTGTTGTGATTTCAGTAGCATGGATTGTCAGCCAGTTGAATAGTCGGTAGGGGAATGCAGGAATCAAATAGTCGGAAACTGCTCGTGCATTACGCAACCACCTGATCCTAGCACGACTCGCCAGCGAGTGTTCCTTTGCGTAACACTTGCCGGTCGGTTGTTAATCGATTTCTGGTCGTGTTTTAGTCTGCGAAAGAGCGAACCGTAGACACGATTTGGCAGAGCGAAATAGGACCGATCTACTGCGTTGGATTACTTGTTGGCGAGTGGTGCTTGTATCGGAATCCTTCATCAGTTCGGAACTCCCAACTCATACAAGTTCGTAATCTCGTCGCCGGACAACGGTTCTTGATAGATCAAAAACTCATCGACTCGTCCGTTCAGGTTTCTAACTGGAAACGACTCGCCTTCAATCGGCAAACCCCAGTTTCCAATCTCACATGCACCGAACGTCACTTGGCGTCCATCCTGATGATGTTCGCTGAACTCACGACTAACTTCCTTGCCATCGAAGTACTGCACTGCTTCGCCAGTCGTTGCATCGAAAGTAACCGCAATGTGATGCCAACGCCGACCGGCGGCGTTGAAGATCGGCGGCGTATAGTAAATCTGGTTCTGACGATTCGGTTTGCGCTTCTGTTTTGCATCGTTTGGGGACCGCAGGTAGTTAACGGAGAACATCAGGCGGCCCGATTGGTCAATTTGCCAGTGCGGTTCTCCATCTTCGTATCCGTCGGATAACAGCAATGCGTTGTACTTGCGGTCCAGTCCGTCGACTCGAAGCCACGCGGCCATCGTTAAACCTTCATATTCATCTTTCCCCAAATTGATGCGGACACGGTCGCCGGGGCTCTTGAACTCTAACGCAGGTTTGCTGGGCCAACGTCCGTCAACCCAGCGGGCGCCGACGGCGGAACCGTGACTATACGGACGTTTCGGAATCGCAAAGTTGTTGACAAGTCGATCCCACTTCTCATCTTCCCAACGCCAGAATTGATAGCAGCCAATGATGCGTTCATCTGAACGCACTTCATTCATCGCCGTACGCCATTGTTTTGTTTTTGTTTGATAGTACTCTTCCTTGCGTCGTTCAAACTCCTCCACGCTCGGAAAGTCCGCTGGATTGGAGACGCCCGCCACGACAGGAAGGTCGGTAGCTTTTTTGAGACTGCTGCCTTCACGGATGATTTGCATTTGGGAGCCCGGTACATGAGCTTCGACTTCGCCATCGAAAACATGTAGAGATGATTCGGCCCCATCGACCTGGACAGCGAACTCGGTTCCAAGATCGACGACTTTCATGCCCGGAAGTGTCAGGCGGAAACCGATCGCAGGTGGAGGCACGTGCATCGTGACTTTGCCTTGCGCACACTCTGCTTCCCAGGAACTGATCAACTGCACTTCTGCCGCTTCGTCGATCAGCATGGTCGCACCGCTGAAGAAGTCGATTTGCACCGCACCGGAAAGCAACTTGAGCTGTCCCGGTTGCAAGGAGTCACCTTCTTGATACTGCACTTCTCCGGCAAATTTTGCGTCCACCACACGCGACAGCACCGCGCAGCCTGCTTCGACGACTTCGTCCGAGTCATTGGAGGCAACTTCTGAGGCGGCAATTTGTGGTTCCGCATCACGATTGCGGTCGAGTCCGATTCCGTAGCCGATCGCGAGTAACAATACGGCGGCGACAGCGGCGAGAATGACGACCCGAGCACTCACGCCTTTCGCTTTCGTCGATTCTCGTAACGAATCAGCACTAACAGGCGTTTCGATCACGACTTCACTCATCAGCCGCAAATCTGCGTCCAAGCCACAGACGTCCACAAATTCGCTGCGTCGATCTGCGGAGCTTTCCAGCACAGTTTGAAGTTCCGCAGATTCGGTCTCAGTGAGCGAACCGTCGAGCCAGTTGGAGACAAGTTCCATGAATCGTAAGTCGTTCATGACAATCCCTGATCTGCAAGCGTTTGTTTCACACACATCAAAAGTTTTTGCCGAAGTCGATGAACGGCCTTATAGATCGCCTGTTCGGGACGAGAATTCTGTTGAGCGTACCCGCGAATGGTGACGCCCGGCTGATGCACCTTGAGGATCAATTCTCGTTTGGCCTGGTCGAGCTTTTGTAAGCATCCTTCCAGAGCTTGCTGTCGATCTGCGTTGCCAGCAACAATGTTGCCTACTGAATCAGCTAACTGTTCGGCGAGTTTGTCCGAAAACACCAACGGGCTTCGGGCAATTGAACGTCGATACTTGAGCGACTCAAATCGAGCGATCGTCATCACCCAACCACCAAAACGATTGATGTCGTCAAGCTCGTCGAACTTCTTCCATGCAATCAAACTGGTTTGTTGAACGACCTCCTCCACATCGTGCCACGTTGGAACGAGCCGGCGCACGTAGGCCTTCACGGCTGACTCTTCCTCAATCAGCAGTCGCACGAATGTTTCGTAGCTTGATGAATTCTCGTTCATTCCTCAGTGCCATCCGTGCTGGCGGTTTGGTTCTTTAGCGTTCGATCGAAAAAGGGAACGGCCGCGTCCATCATCTGATCGAACCAGACCTGCTTGACCGTAAACGGATGCGGGGCGTCTTTGATGATGGTCAGTCCGTTCTCAATGCCAAAGTCGTCCATCTTCTGACGCAGTGAATCGGCGCGAGTGCTTGAGTCATCTTTCTCGCCGGTGATGAGCCAAACCGGTGGATCGTTCTTGTCGAGGTGGGCCAGTGGTGAAGCGAGTCGGTAGGTCTCGGGGACTTCCTCTTGCGAACCTCCGAGAAACTGTTGCCAGATAGCTGCACTCGCTGATTTTTCACGGTTTCGCTGCGACATGAAGTCCGTCTGGCCGCCCATCGGAACCACCGCTTGGATCGCGCTGCTGAATTCGGCGTTGCCACCGTCACCGTCGAGTTCCGCAACTCCTGCCGACGTTGCCAGCAGCGCTGCCAGATGACCACCCGCGGAGTGGCCGATTGCGCCGATGTGGTCAGCGTCGATGCCGAACTCGTTCGCATTGGCACGCAGGAACCGGACGGCCGCTTTGCAGTCGTGAATATGAGCCGGGAACTTTGCTTCCCCGCTCAAGCGATAGTCAATCGACGCCGTCACGTAGCCTTCCGCTGCGAGGGCTTGAGCGACATTGCGATGATGAATCTTTGCTCCTTTTCCCCAGCCGCCACCGTGAATGCAGACGATCGCCGGCAACATTCCCTGCGCATTCTTCGGACGATAGAGGTCCATCTGCAACGTTCGGTCCCCGTACTTTGCGAACGTCACGTCAAGTCGTTCGTCCAACCGTTCCAAGGTGGCCTTTGGAATGACCGTCTTTCCGTCAGCACCAGGGGGGTTGTCATCAGCAACGCCAGACAGTCCAGAAGCTGTGCAAAGTAAGCCCAGCAAAACAGCACGGGCAATGGGCAGATGGGGAATCGTAGTCATAGTGCGTTTCAGTTTGGAAAGTGGTTAGTTATCAATAAACACTTCGCTAGTGACGATCAGTTCAACCAAATTGTGCAAACCATCACCTTTTGCGGTAAGCTTGCCAACGATCGATTCGATCACTGGCCGGTCTTGGAAACCAACTTCTCGCCCTAGTGCGTAGGTGAGCATCTTTTCGGTCAGACAATGAGCGAACTGATCCTTTTGTTTTAAAAGCAATTGCTTGAGCTGGGCGATATCAGTAAACGATTCTCCCGTCGGCAAAGTTCCGGTGGTGTCCACCGCGCCAATGGGCTTTCCCTTGCTGTCATAATACTCGCGACGAAGCGAACCGATGGGATCGAAGCTTTCTAGAGCGAATCCGATCGGATCAATTTTGCGATGGCACTCGGCGCACGTGGCGACATTACGATGCTTGGCAAGCTGTTGACGAATGGTGGTGGCGCCTCGGATATCCGGTTCCAGCGGCTCGACATCCGGCGGCGGTGGCGGAGGTGGTGAACCGAGAATATTTTCCAGCACCCAGATGCCGCGAGTGACCGGCGAGGATTCGACTCCATTGGAAGTTGCTGTCAGCACACTCGCGTGACCGAGCAGCCCTCCGCGAAGCGAATTTTTCGGCAGTGAAATTCGCCTAAACTCGTCTCCCTCGATCGTGGGCAGACCGTAATGTGCGGCCAGATAGCGATTGGCGAACGTAAAGTCCGAATCAATGAAATGTTCAATGCTCAGGTTTTTATGCAGAACCTCTGCGAAGAACAGCTGGGTTTCCCGTCGCATCAACGGCTCAAGCTGTCGATCATAGTAGGAAGTAAACTTTTGCGTGTCCGGCGGCATTGATCCGAGTTCATTCAGGTGCAGCCAACTGTTTGTGAAATTCACGATGAACGCTTCCGCTCGCGGGTCTTGCAACATGCGTCGCGTTTGAGCGAGCAGCGTCTCGGGTTCACGGAGCTTTCCGCTGGCAGCGGCGCGGAACAACTGGTCATCCGGCATCGAACTCCACAGAAAGTACGACAGGCGCGACGCGAGTCGGAACGCTTGATCGCCGCTTTCACCGGCATCAGGTGGAGTTTCCACGTACAGAAAATTCGGCGAACAGAGGATCGCTTTGCAAGTTGTCAGAAATGCGGTCTCTTCGGATTCGCCAGCGCCCATTCGTGACTGGCAGAAAGTCTGATACCGAGCGACTTCCGATTCCAACGGTGGACGACGGAAAGCACCATATAGAAATGGTTCGAGTGACCGCTGGTGCTTGTCCGCCAATAAATCTGTCGTCGATTCGTCGCGTTGCTCCGGCCCGGCGATTTCCATTTGATGGATTCGCATGCGAGGCCCTTCGTAGGCGTCGGACATCCAGACGTCGAGAATCTCGGAAGGCTCCGTCGAGAAGACATCTTTCCAGTTGTTCGTCAACGTTTCGGGATGGTACTTTTGCACCAACTTCACCAAGGAAGTTCTGAAGTTCAGCGGCCCGTTGGCGTAGCGAATGACGGGCACAAATCCTTTGTCCAGCCAAACTCGGAACTCGTACACCTTCGTCTGGTGATCGAGCAGCGGAACGGTAGCCACGACGCGGTCGGAAGAATTTTGCCCCGCCGCCGGACGAGCGACTTTGGGGTTGGTCGCAATGACTTGCATCTTGATCGGCTCGGTACGATCGACTTGCAAAGAATTGGGCGCGTAAGGATGCTCGCGGTTGATCCCTTCTGCCTTGACGCGAATGGTGTAATGCCCGTCTGCCGGAACACCTTTGAATCGAGTGGCGTGGACCCGCGGTAGACTAGGATCGCTGTGGCCGACGTCGACATAGTCGCCTGTTGGATTGACCTCAAAATAAACAAACGGACGGAATTGGTATTTGCGTTGGCACATATCCTGGGCTCGCAACAATTCGTTAATGGGGGCGACGACTGCTTGAGCCTGAACGGCTTTGTCGATGCTCTGCGAAGCCGCGTCTAGATAGCACTGCAACAGGTAGTCTGACAGAACCAAACTTTCGCCGATGTTGTCGAAACCGTCGACTCGATCGTCCGCTGGGAATGACGTGGTCGGATCGAACGAGTCCATGTTGACTCCAAGAAGATCGCGAATCGTTTTGCGGTACTCGTAGCGATTGAGCCTCCGGAATTGTTCATGACCACCCGATGCAAGGGCGTCGCGAGCCAGTTCGAGCTGACGTGAAACGGTGGCGACAAATCGCTTGGTCTCATCGGCCGAAGGTTGCGGCTCGTCCTCGGGAGGCATCTCGCCAAGATTGACGACGTCAAGAATTTCCTGCCACTGTTCCGCGATTTGATAGTCCGAAAGCTCAGCTTGCAACGTGTCGAATCGTCGATCCGCGTTCTGTTCCTCCACGCCGTGGCAGCGAATGCAGTGGTTTCGCAGGTAGGCCTTGGTGTCAAAGTCGTTATCGGCGGACAGGCACGTCGATGGGAAGAGCAACAGGATTATGAGGAAGATATTTTTCATTAGTTATTTGATATTAGTCATTTGTCATTGGGCGAGTACTTGTCGGGGCGATGGTGATTACGTTTGCTTGGCTGTCTTGATCGATGCGTTCAGGATTCGGCAGAGTTGTTGGTTTTCGTCAATCAGGTCGTTAAGCAATTTTGACGGCATGAGTTCGGCGCGAACGACCATTTTCAGCCAGACACAGCTTTCGTTGAGTTCCTTGAGCGCGATCCTCAGCTTGTGAATAAAATCCGCGTTGCTTTCGGCTCCACGTGCTTCCGCGTAATTCGGTGCTGGTGAAGTGCCTGATCTCAATAACTGATTTGCAATGTGCTTTCCTGCGGGTGACTTCGGCAACGCGTCAGCGACTCGAATCACTCGGACAGCAAAATCAATCAGCCGCTCTTCAATCTCATTCGCCTTCGCCGCATCCCCCATCGCCCCAGCCTCCCAAATGACAAATAACTAATCCCAAATAACAAATGAAAAATCTGTTTTTTTAGCGAAGCCCCGCAAGCGTACCGGTGCTGGTTCCGAAGCGATCGGATTCCACACCAAAACGCTGTAACATCGACAGGTACAAATTGCAGGCTGGCGTCTGCGGGCCTCCAGTTGCCGGGTACGCCTTGTGCTGGCCGTGCTCGAAGCCACCACCAGCCAGCAGCAAAGGTAGCTTGCGATTGGAATGAGAACTCGCGTTGCCAAGACCACTTCCGAACAACACCATCGTTCGGTCCAGCAGCGATGCATCCTCGGCAACCTGCGAACGCTTCAGGCCATCCAAAAACCTCGCGAGCTGCGAGGTGTGGAACTGTTCAATGACGCCGAGCTGCTGCAGCTTGGATTCATCGCGACCGTGGTGCGAAAGGTCGTGATAACCCTTCGTGACACC
This sequence comes from Rubripirellula reticaptiva, assembly GCF_007860175.1. Taxonomy (NCBI): domain Bacteria; kingdom Pseudomonadati; phylum Planctomycetota; class Planctomycetia; order Pirellulales; family Pirellulaceae; genus Rubripirellula; species Rubripirellula reticaptiva. The sequence goes on from NZ_SJPX01000001.1 coordinate 1,725,444, forward strand.
CGAAAGCCCCGAGTCGCCTGTCCATCCGTGAATAGCCAGGGAAATCACGCGAGTCGAATCGGTTTGCAATGCCAACTTCATCAGGTCGTAGAACAGCGCAACTTCTTCGGTGAAACTGGTCGGCAATTGTTTCGGCAACGTGTAGTTCGATGTTGGCTTCGGTTTGTTCAACCATACCTCCGATTGTTCCAATCGCTTTTCGACTTCGCGTATCGAAGTAAAGTACTCATCAAGTTTTGTCGAGTCACCGAGACTGATTCGCTTTTCGAGCGCCGCCGCATCCTCACCAACGACATCCAGGATGCTGCGGTTGACGGCGAATGCACCAGCCTGTCGTTTCCGCTTTGATTGAGGTGTTTCCAAGAACAACGCATCGAACATGGTTTGCAGTCGCGTGATCGTTGGAATCTCGACACCGTTCCGCGTCCACGAAACGCCGCCACCGCCCAGCCCCACTTGGATGGATTGATATCGCGTCTGGGCACCGGCAAACTCAGCCGCCCGTTGATCGACGCTAACGTTGCCTTCGGGATATTGTTTCGCTTGATCCGATCGAATGCCTGACAGAAACGTGTGCGTCGACTGATGCCCGCCCGTGACTCCTGGATGATCCAAGTCAGAGAAGACGGTGAAGTCGTTTTTTAACGCCGCCAACGGAGACAACAAGCGAGGCAACTCGTAGTCGCGACCGGTTTGCTTCGGAAAAAAGTCGTTCGGATAGAGCCCGTATTCAAGGCCGACGCAAACCATCCGCATCGGTGATCCTGCCGCGCCTTCTGCGGCCTCCGCGTATTTCGGTACCGCCAGGGACTCCAAGAACGGCAGAGCAACGACGGCTCCAGTTCCACGCAGCAATTGTCGTCGGTCGAGTCGATTCATCTTTCCATTCCCTGTGAATTGGTCATCCTGCGATTTTGTCGTCGTTGGGTGAGGATGCGAGCTATCCTCTCTCTCCCGGACCCTCGAAAGTTGGACAACCAACTTTGTGATTCTCGAAAAAGATTGAAATTTCACTTCTCGGGGTCGGTTGCGGAGTCAGGGCACAAGGGTTGTCACAATCGCTGCTCACCAATTCCCAACCGCACTACCAAATACAAGTGCATTTGCATGGCTCAATCGATCCACTGCAGTTTCCGAATGTTTGGGTTAAGTTAACGTTGCTCGGTGAGAATCGACGGAGTACGGCAGCTGCGACCAAACATACGTACTCGCGAAAACTGGTGCATGTTGTCCGCGTTGAGAAATCTTCAGGGAATTTTGTCCCCAAACGTCCGTTTCGCGACAGTAAGGGTGTTGGAAATTTTTCAAATCCCATTTGGACGTTGTTTTGGACAAAAAGGCGCGAACAGCATTTGAGATTCTGGCCCGCGAAAATTCGCGGATGCTGATGGTGTATTTGCGTAGTCTGGTCCGAGACGAGTCGGCGGTGGACGACCTGTTTCAGGAAGCAATGGTTGTTGCGTGGCGGCGGCTGGATGAATGTAATCTGGATCAGCCGTTTGGGCCGTGGCTCAGAGGCATTGCTTCTCGGTTGGTGCTGGCTCACTACCGCAAACAAAAGACCGCTCCGGTGATGCTGCATGAATCGGTGCTGCAGGTCGTAGACCGTCACTTTGAGAACATCAACCTGTTGGCGGGCGACACGTGGGACGACAAAGTGGCTGCTCTGCGTGAATGCATTGATGCGTTGCCCGAGCGGCAGAAGTCGGTGATCGGTGGCAGGTACTTCGATAATCTGTCCGCTGCTGAAGTGGCTGAGCAATTTGAGTTGTCGCTGGAAGCTTGCAAAAAGCGGCTTCAGCGTGGTCGCACGATGCTGGCTGAGTGCCTGAAAACGAAAGGCGTCTTTTCAGTGTCGGAGGCGGCGTCATGAGTGATCAAATTCACAAAGTTCTGTCTGAGTGGTTCGATAGTGACGCTGAGATTCCGGAAAGCGACAGTGATGTTTCTGCCAGTGAAGCAAGCGAGATCGTTGCTGATTCGATACTGATTCACGGGCTGCTGTCCGACATTGGAAGCCGCGAGAACGATGCTGATCGGATTCACGCTGTAATGCAGCGGATTGATGCTGAGTCTGAATCATCTCTTGTGACCAATGTAGCCCCCGATGAGCCACAACGACGGCGTTGGTTCGCGATGCTGACCTCCGCTTTGACGATCGCGGCCGCCTTGATGGTGATGTTCTTTGTTTTCGGTCCGCATCAAAGCGTTTCCGCAGCGATGGCTTCGCTTGAGAAAGTGGTTGAAGCTGCAGCCAAGCCATTTGATCGCACTTACAGCGTTCGTGTGATTGACGAATACTCCCGCGACAAGCGTCCGCGAAACATGCCGCAGGAAGATTGGGATCGCGAAACAGAAGAGCAAATCGACGGGTCGACGTTGTATGTTCGCGGAGCCAATCAGTACGTGATGACGGTGATGCTGAACTCGGGAGAGAAACGGACTTCTGGTTTCGATGGAAAACAAAGCTGGGCGTTCCGTCAGAACGGCCCCGTCCGCGTCAGCACCGATCCCAATCGGTTTCGTGGCGGAGTACCGGGCGGGCAGCAAGACATTCCGTTTCTAAACATTCACGCAAACCTATCGCAGTTGCGGACTGGTTACGACATTGAACTGGGCGACGAGCATGAGAACGCGGGCAACGGAGCGGCCCTTTCAAAGTTGATTGGCGTTCGTAAGTCGCGAGATGTGCGAGGCCCCAAGCAAGTTGAAATCTGGTTCGATGTGGACAACGGCACCGTTCACAAAATGTTGCTCGATGGACTCCCGCGTGGCGGAGGTGGTCCCAAAAGCTTGACGCTGGAATTGATTGACCAATCTGAATTGGACTCCCAGTTCTTCTTTCACGAATCACATCACGAATTGGGACGGAGAGTCATCAGTGAATAGTTTTTCTAGGTTCCTTCTCCTTTTCGTCATTGCCATTGCGATGTCGATGCTTGCGTCAGGAAACGCAATCGCGCAAGACGGGAAGCAACGCGGTGGTGGAAGCCGACTTGGCGGCTACACAGAACCGCCTCCGGTGAACAACGTCCCAAATCATCCCTTCAACATTCTTTTGGGAAGATTGACGGACACCAGTGGAACCGTTCGAGTGCTATGTCACTGCGATGTGAATGCGTATCTGAGCTATGGCGATCAGTCTGAAAAGCACACAAACAAGACCGAGGTCCGTCAGCTTCACGCTGGTGAGCCATTCGATTTCGTGATTGGCTCGCTCAACAAAAACTCGCGATACTACTACCGGCTTGTCTACGAATCAGACGGCAAGACGGTGGAAAGTGACGAGTACACCTTCCACACACAGCGAGCTTCTGACAGTCCGTTTGTCTTCACCGTGCAGGCGGATTCGCATCTGGATGAGAACACTAGCGGCGAAGTCTACTTGCGAACTCTTGGCAATGCGTTGGCTGATCAGCCCGACTTTCACTTCGCTCTCGGCGACACGTTCATGACGGGCAAGTACGTGAAGCCCGACCTGTCACTGCCTCAGTATCAGGCTCAGCGTTACTACCTCGGTCACTTGTGTCATTCTGCATCGTTGTATTTTGCGTTGGGAAACCACGATGGCGAGTCAGGTGATCGCGGCTCGAATGTTTGGGCCACGACCACTCGCAAACGCTACCTCCCGAATCCGTTTCCGAATGACTTTTTTACCGGCAATGAACATCGTGAGGCAGAAGTCGGCTTGCCGGAAAATTACTACCAATTCGAGTGGGGTGACAGTAAATTCATCGTGCTTGATCCGTTTCGTCACACGACCGTTCGCAATCGTGGCGGGGAAAGCGACAACTGGAACTGGACACTCGGCGAACATCAGTATCAATGGTTGAAGCAGTCACTGGAACAAAGCGATGCCAAGTTGCGATTCGTATTCCTGCATCATTTGGTCGGTGGCAGCGATCGAAACAACCGGGGTGGAGCGGAAGCTGCACCCTTTTGGGAATGGGGGGGCAAAAACGAATCAGGAGAAGATGAGTTCGCAGCGAAACGACCAAACTGGTCGAAACCAATTCACCAATTGTTGGTTGAACATGACGTCGACATTGTCTTCCACGGACACGACCACATGTTCATCAAGCAAGACCTCGACGGCATTGTCTATCAACTCGTTCCGCAGCCGGGACATCCGCGTAGCGGCACGAAGAGTGCTGTCGAATATGGCTATCTCAGCGGCGATATCCAAGGCAGCAGTGGGCATGTCCGAGTCCGCGTTGATGGCGATTCGGCTCGCGTCGATTACGTCCGAGCTTATTTGCCGGCGGCTGAAGGCGGGAGCCAGCGGAACGGCGATGTGAGCTATTCGTACATGTTGGACCGAAGAGATTCACGCAAAGGCGCGAAGACGCCAAGGCAGGAAGAAATAGAATGACCTCGATAAAGAAACTTTGCGTCCTTGCATCTTTGCGTGAGACATTTTTTCTACTTTGTATCACGTTGCTCTTATCGGCAGCCTCACGTGCCGCTGATCGTCCGAACATCGTGTTCATGATGTCCGACGATCAGGCGTGGAATGGACTTTCTGTACCCATGCACCCCGATCTGGATTGGTCGAAGAGTTCCATCGTCGACACTCCCAATCTCGAAAAGCTAGCCGCACAAGGCATGCGGTTTTCAGCGGCGTATGCGCCGGCATCGGTCTGTTCGCCAACTCGAATCAGTCTGCAAACAGGAAAGAGTCCTGCTGCCATGCACTGGACGAAGGCAGCGCCAGCTGAAGAAGGTCACAAGATGGTTGAACCTCGCAATATTCGCTCGATTCCTGCTTCGGAAATCACCATCGGCGAACTTCTGCAGTCTGCTGGTTATGCGACCGCTCATTATGGAAAGTGGCATATAAACGGCGGAGGACCTGCAGCGAATGGCTATGACGAGGGCGATGGCGACATCGGCAACGAGTACGCTCACGACTACGGCGATCCGAACCCTGCGGACATCTTCGGCATGGCAGATCGTGCTGTGGCTTTCATGAGAAAAAACAAGGAGGCTGGCAAGCCGTTCTTCGTTCAAATGTCGTGGCACGCATTACACGCTCCGCAGAATGCGATGAAGACCACTCTGGCCAAGTACGCTCAGAAAATGGGTAGCAGTGTCGACGACAAACGAGTCGGCAGTGCGGCGATCGCAGAGAATCTGGACACCGGAGTTGGCATTGTCGTCGATGCGATCGATCTTTTGGGACTCGCCGACAATACCTTCGTGATTTACATGTCCGACAATGGCAGTGGCGGCGGGGGTGGTGGCAAAGGAGGAGGCAAACGTGGCGGTCTGGCCGGTGGCAAGGGTGGCGTGTGGGAAGGCGGCATTCGTAGTCCCATGATCGTCCGCGGTCCCGGTGTGCCAGCAGATTCATGGTGCCACGAACGAGTCGTCGGCTATGACTTTTTTCCCACGTACTGTGAATGGGCTGGGATTCCATCGTCGAAGCTGCCACGAGACATAGAAGGTGGCAGTCTCGCCAACTTGCTGGATGATGGCAAAGGCAACGTGAAACGCCCTCGTGAAGAAATGGTGTTTCATTTCCCGCATTATCAAGGTGGTGACGGACCGCATTCGGCGTTATTCCTCGGCAATCGCAAACTGATGAAGTTCTACGAGGACGGCCGCCTCGCGTTGTTCGACATTGCAGCAGACATCTCCGAACAAAACGATCTGTCGAAACAGTTGCCTCAGATGGTGAAAGAACTGGACAGCTTACTGGTAAGGCATCTCGACGATATTGACGCCCAAATGGCGACTCAAAACCCGCAATACGACCCAGTTAATCCACCAGTCGCACGCAAGGGCGGCGGTGGTGGAAACAAAACGGAAAAAAACAAGAAACCAAATCCGAACAGAAGGGAAAAGCGATGAACCGAATTGCACAAACTCTAAGTGCGCTGATGTTGATGGCAGTTGCTCTGTCAACCGTGAACGCACAGCAACCGCCTCGGAAGCCCCGCATCGACGACACCATCAAAGCGAACGTCTACGCGGACAACTCGTTCAAGCTTTACATCAATGGCGAACTGGTTGCCGTCGATTCTGTTGCGTTTGTTCCTCACAACGTCGTGTCGGTTGATGTGTTGCCTGCGTATCCGATGACGATTGCGGCCATGGGCATCGACAACGCTGATCCTAAAACTGGAATGGAATACGCAAACACCAGCATCGGTGATGGCGGATTCATCTTGAAGTTTGGCGACGGTACCGTGACCAACGCGTCATGGAAAGCGAAGAAGTTCTCTTGGGGGCCGATTGATGGCGACATGAAGAACCCGCGCGTCGAGAGTATTCCAGTTCCTGACGATTGGTTCACCGTCCAGTTTGACGACAGCAATTGGCCTAACGCCAAAGAATACACCGAGGAAGAAGTCGGGCCAAAGGAGCCCTACTTTGAGCATGACTTCACCGGAGCGAAGTTCATTTGGTCCGATGATGTGAAGCTGGACAACTTGGTCTTGTTCCGAACCTTTGTGAAATCACCGCCCGATGGAAAAGAACGCCCCGACTTTCGTGGATTAGCGGAAGTCGTGCCACAAGGTGGCGGTGGCGGACGACAAGGCGGCGGTGGTCGACAAGTGGGCGGGGGAAACGGTTCACAGAAGCCACCTCGATAGATAGCAAGTTCAAGATCGCAATAGCCAGTCGACAAAGCTTGCGGCGTTCAAGTTCGACTCATTCACATCGCGACGCCGATTGTTTAACCCCGTTGGGGTTGGATGTAGATCGGGATTCGAGACCCGGGGTGCGCTGCGCGACCCCGGGCTGTGCTGTTGAACGCTTTCGGCGTGAATCTCAATCCCAAGCGTAGCGCTCGTCAATTTCAACACCATACTTCGCACACAACCGACGGAATTCCTCTTGAAACGTTTCCTTCCGATGATGCTCTTCCTGATTCGTGATGTATTGCTTCAACGCGTCGACGTGACTCGGGCTAGCCGAGAACGCTCCTTATCCCGTTTGCCAATAGAAGTTTCCAATCTTCAATTCGGTCTTCGCCCATTCAGAGGAATCCTTCTTCAGTTCACGGATCAACTTTGCGATATCGATCGTCTTCCCCAACCGACACAGAAGATGAACATGATCTTCCACTCCACCGACGATGACGGCTGGACATTTTTGGTTGCCACATACACCGGCGAGGTACGCATGCATTCGCTTCCGGGATTCGGCATCCCGTAGCAACGCTTTTCGGTACTTTATTGAAAATACAATGTGAACATAAATCTGAACGAGAGATTGACCCATGAATGCTGTCCAGTATGAAGTCGTTGACGTTCTACGTGGAATCGACCGCGAAGTGGTGCAACAACACAGCCCGGGATCGCGCAGCGCACCCCGCGTATGTAAGCGAAATATGCCCGGAACCTCAGCGGGGTTCAACAACCAACGGCCCAATCCAGCGAAGGATTGTGCAACCCCGTTGGGGTTGAAGTTGGATTCACTATCGTTACCCAGGGTGCGCTTCGCGACCCTGGGCTTTGTTGTTGAACGCCTTCAGCGTCGGTTCGCCATCGCTGCTGCTCTGTTGTTGATCACAGCGTTGACAGACCGCACCGCCAACGCTCACGAGGGCCATTCACACGCACCTTTGCCTGAAGCAAAACAGAAAATCGTTCAGCTCAACACAGAGCCGCCGAAGCATCATTTCGTCGTATTTCAAAACGGGGCGGAAGCAACCGTGCCCGAGCTGGCCAAGCTGTTTCAACCATTCGAGAAAACCGTAAACGTTCGGTTCGACAATGATTTCCTCTTCGTTGAATCCAATGGCATGCCAGAGCATCCGATGATGATCGGCATTACCGCTTGGCAACAACAAGTACCGTTACCGCAGGCGTATTTCGGTGACAATGCTTATCGAATTCCGTTGCATCCGGTGCCAGCGAAGAATCCGATGTCAACGAAGGAGCATTTCTTTCGTGGGGCGATTGCTGTCGCGGTCAACGGGATACCGATCTTCAATCCGATCAAGAACGATGGCAAAACGGATACGTTGCAAGCCGGTGAACTTGACCAATGGGGTGGGCACTGTGGTCGAGCCGACGACTACCACTATCACATCGCTCCGGTTCATTTGGAGAAGATCGTTGGTGCGGGTAGCGCCGTGGCAGTCGCTCTGGATGGCTATCCAATCTACGGCTACAACGACCCGAATGGACAGCCTCCCACGGACCTCGATTGGTTGAACGGCCACAAAGGTCCCGATGGCAAGTATCACTACCACGCAACAAAAACATTCCCTTATTTGAACGGGGGATTTTATGGCGAGGTTGTCGAACGAGACGGGCAAGTTGATCCGCAGCCACGAGCTCGACCTTTGCGACCGTCACTGTCCGGACTCAGGGGTGCCAAGATCAACGGCTTTGAGAGTCCAAAGCGGGGCAGCTATGTGTTGCTCTACGATGTCGATGGCGACAAAAGGTCGATCAACTACACCGTCGCCGATGACGGGTCAGCAAGGTTCAATTTTGTATCGCAGCAAGGTACGAAAACCGAAACGTATACACCGCGTGAAGGCGGCGGTGCCGGTGGAGGCGACCGTAATGGAGCGCCGTCTCCTGATGAAAAACGTCCACCGCAAGGCGACCGACCGGCCAACCAGCCCAACGGTCAGCGTGGGGGCGGCGGTGGCCAAGGAGGTCAGCGAGAAGGTGGCAGCGGCCGCCAAGGCGGCGGTCAAGGCAGCGGAGGGCAACAGCAAGGCGGCGGTCAGCGACAGGGTGGAGGAGGCAATCCGTTTCTTCAAGCACTTGACGCCAACCGCGACGGAATCCTCGACAAAGCCGAGATACAGAACGCAACAACCGCACTTCTCACTCTCGATAAAAACAAAGACGGACAAATCTCCGGCGAAGAACTCCGTGGCCCCGGTGGTGGACAAGCCGATCGCCCCGATCAAGCGGGCGGCCCAAATGTAGGCGGCCCGAATGCGGGTGGTCCAAACGCTGGTGGACAGCGCGGACCACAACCCGGTGATGGTCCACGTCAACCTTGGATTCTGGTTCATGCCGACGAAATCGATCTCGACAAGAACAAGATCATCAGTCGCGATGAAATCGTTGGTGAAGCGACCAAGGCTTTCGATGGTTACGACGCCGACAAAGACGACACGCTGACCGATGCCGAATTGAACAGTCGCGGCGGATCACGCAGCGCCATGGGCGGCTTTCTGAAAGGTCACATGAAAGAAATCGATCGCGACGGCGACGGCATCCTGACTCGAGCGGAAGCCGTCGGCAACGCCGAACGCATGTTCGCCAAGATGGATACCAACGGTGACGGGAATATTTCAGCCGAAGAAATGGAAGCCTCACGGCGAGAATAAACGAGCCGCCAATCATTTCGACACGATTGGATTGAGCGTTCCAGATCCAACATGAATCGATTCGTTTCCAAAACACGATGGCTCACACGTTACGTGCTGCCGACAATCATCCTTGTCGGCAGTGCCGTCGCGTTTTACCCCATGGGTTCGACGCCGGAAGTGCCTCGCAAGCCGAAGACTGCCATCAAGGCAACGGTTGTTGAAGTCGCCGAAATCCATGCACTCGATGGACCGCTGACCATCGAAACGACGGGCGAAGTGGTCCTTCATCGCGTGTTGTCGATCGCTTCGGAAGTGGAGGGGCGAATTGTATTCAAGCACCCAAATCTTCGGGTCGGCGAACAGGTTGACGCTGGTGAAACGCTGATAAAAATCGATCCACAGCGATTCGCGTTGACTGTGCAGCGACTTGATATCACGGTGAATCAAGCCGCAACAACACTCAAACAGCTTCAGCAAGATAGGGCGAACCTAGCGGAGCAGGTAACGCTCGCTCGTCAGTCACAACAAATTTTGGTTGATGACCTTGAGCGAATCCTGAAACTCGATCGATCGCAGGCGACATCAACTTCTCCGTCAGCGCGAAGTCCGTGTCGCCTCGCAAGAAGACTTTGCGAAAGCCCGCCGAGCGACAACGCTCAGCGGCAAGGTCGAAGTAGAACGCGGAGTTTTCATTGCTGGGTCGATTGCCGCTTCGGTTGGCGCTGAACAACGGTTCGCGTGTATTGGCCAGCGTGACGACCAGTGGATGGTAGCCCGATTGTCCCTTGTAGTTGATGCCGATGCCTTACTTCTTTTCGGCGGACGTTTCGATTTGTGTACCATCGCCTTTGATGACCGCACAGTCAAAGAAGTCGTCGAGTTGTTGTTTCCAAACTTTCGCACGTACGCGATTGAAGGCGTTCATCAAGTGCAACACGTCGGCTGTAACAAAGCGACGACAGAAGTCACCCTCGGTGGTCGGATCGGGAATCCGATCGGCGCCCACTGCGCTAAGATAGGCTTCGTCCTGTCGGCGGACTTCAATGTGCTCAAGGCAATTGCCACTGGCGAGCAGGTTCAAAGCGATGTTGAAGACATGATCGGCCTCGTCGTAAGGCATCTACAACTTGAAGAGCGGAATGGCTCGATTGATTTCCTTTCGCAGGCCCAGTCGTTTGGCCAGTTCGATCAGCGCGCCGATGCCGCCTGCGGCGATCGCTCGCTGCTTATCCGCCAGTTCGTACTTGATGCTCTCGGGCCGAATCATCGGCGAAGCACCGGACCATTTATTTTTGTCGATTGGCCGCAGCATTTTTCGCTAGCGTGCTTTGGCCTGTCGCCTTACTTTAGCGTTCGCTCGAAACCCTCGTTTGCGTGCGTGAATTGAAGTCTTAGTAACCTCCAATACACGCGTAAAACGCCGAGGGTTTTCGAGTTCTTCAAAAATTCGCGAATGCAGGCTTCGCTTGATCAAGGCCTAGCACACGCTTGCGCTGCGTGCTTGTACTAAGCCGAGACCTCACCGGAACGAGTGCTGGCAACATGCCTACTTTTCGTCTTCCTCGAGCGGTCGTTCGCCTTCAAACGGTCCCCACAGAACACGCTTCGCATATCCTTTGTCGTCTTTGTAAACGGCCGCGTCGTAGTCGGGATTTGGCTTGGGGATTCTTGCGCCGACTTCTTTGAAGTACGCAGTCATTTCGTCGTACAGTTTCTTGTGTTGCTCGGGTTGCTGCGTCGCGATGTTGCTTGCTTCGCTCATGTCGTTCGACAAGTCGAATAGCATCGGAACGTCGGGTCGTTCGTAGAAATGCAGCAACTTGTGATTACCCGAGACGACTGCTGAGTGCGGCATCGTTTCGCGGTAGTGCGGGTAGTGGAAATACAGATTGCGATTCAGGAAAGCATCGTCCGGAGTCTTGCCTGCCATGTAGCCGGCAAGACTGACGCCGTCGATGTTCTTCAGTTCCCCAGAATTACCGCCCGCCCAATCGACAAAGGTTGGCAGGAAGTCGTAGTTGACGACGTTGCCTGCGAAGCTTCCGCCCGCTTCGATTCCCGGACCCTTCACGATCATGGGGACTCGAATGCCGCCCTGCCAAACCCACCACTTGTGGGCATGGTGCGGCTGGGTAAGTCCGGGCTGGATGTGTAGTTCATGATGCCGATAACCGTTGTCGGACATCATCACGACGTAGGTGTTGTCTTCGATTCCTAATTCCTTGATTCGATCCAGGACCGCACCGATGCGTCCATCGAGATCATCCGCCATCCCAAACCAAACCGCCGGGTCATCACCGAGTCTGACGGTGTCTTTGTCTTTGCGATTCGCCTTGTACCATGCTTGTACGAGTGGATGATCGGCATACTTATCGCGAGTTGCTGGTAGGCATTCTTGCCCGGCGTGCATGGCGTAGTGCGAAATTTGCAGATAGAACGGTTTGCCAGCTGAAGTTTGTTCCTCCATGAAACGGATCGCCTTTTCCGTGACGCTGAACATCAGCTTGGGATCTTTCAAGTCCAGAGGAAGTCGCCGCGGCTTTATCTCACCTTCCTTCAGACCTGTCTTTAGTGTGTTACCTGGGTTGTTGTCCGTGTCTCCGTCGTGCAGCGCATAGCCTTCGTCGCCAGGGTTGCCTCGCATATGCCACTTGCCGATGTGGGCGCTGACGTAGCCAAGCGGTGCGAGTGCTTCAGGGATGGTGACCGTGTCGGGATCGATCGTCATGTCTGAAACGCACGGAATAACCGGGTATTCGGGATAGCCTTTCGCGTCGTAATAATCCTGTCCCCGGTCATTTAGGTAGACGGTGAATCCGCTACGAGGCGAAGACTTGCCCGTTTGAACGCACACTCGCGACGGCGAGCACTGTGGAGACCCATAGGCATTGCGAAACTTCATGCCTTCCCGAGCGAGTCGTTCGATGTTCGGCATTTGCAAGATTGGCATTCGCGAGTTCCTTAGCGAATCGTCCATCGCAACCGGCGATCCGTTCCATGCCCAGTCGTCGATGAACAGCAGGACGATGTTGGGCTTTTCGTCGGCGTGGGACCGACCGCATAAGGCGGCCGCAACGAAAAGGCACAGCGAAATTTTGTTGAGCACGAAAATTCGTCCTGACGAAAAAATGTGGATGGTGAGTTTGCTAAGTATGCCGGCACGAGTCGCCAGCTAGTTGTTGATTGCTTTGATTGGACGATGAACCGACGCCTAGCAAGGTGCTCGCATTTCGTCTCGTGCGGGTTTCAGGTCATCGGCATGTTGTTGTTGTTGTTGTTGTTGTTGTTGTTGTGACGGTGACGAACTTCAGCACTTTCATGTTGCCGACTTGGCGTTGTGCTAGTTCTTCTTCTTGCTTTTCTGACCACTCGCTTTCTTCGGATACGCTTTGTCAACGATGTCCTTCGTCTCCCGTTTCACGCCAAAATGAGCTGCCTGGATTTTCATTCCATTGTTGAGAGTGCTGTTCCAGTCCAGGTAATGCGTCCGCGACATTAATTGCGGTTGGTAGTGCTTATCAAGAACTGCCGCATACGCTTCCCAATGGTTTTGCGCGTCCTGGATGTGGGCAATCGCTTCGTCATGAAGTTTCTTGTACTGGTCAGCGAAGCCAGACTCGCGATATACCCAGTACTTCGTAGCGCAGCGTTGCTTGTCGGCGTAATAGCGACCAAGCAATGCCATGCTTTCAATATCCCAAAACAGATCCCGCAGCTCGACATTGCTTTCAGTCGCAGCTTGTAATTCCGGAAGCGCGGCGCGTACCGTGTTGGCATATGCTTCAAGCTTGTCGGCCACCTGCAGGGGAGTCAGTCGGTCGCTGCCAAACTGATCCAGCTTATCCGCCAGATAGGCGTTACCCCATTCGGGAACGGAGACACATTGCACCTCGTCTCCAGGCGGACTCTTCCTCAATCGCATTGGCTGACGTCGATAAACTGGTGGCCCCTCGCCATAGTAGTACTGCGGAATCGTCAGGAATCCGGTGGCCGACGCCAATCCCGTCAGGCAGCCTTCCGGCGCGAATGCCGCATCGGTTCCCTCAAAGACAGCTCGATTCAACTGCGGAACCACTTCGGATACCGTTTGCCAGGTGTCGTGGAGCAGTTTTGCGGAGTGATTATTCAAACCGAAGCGATGCTTCAAGGTTGCCGTCCAATACTCATCGCCAAGTTCGTTGTTGTAGGCGAGTTCGCCCCACAATCGAAAGTTGTACCAATGCTTATCGATCTCCAGCTGACCCTGCAGATCCGGAATCGTGGAATAGAATACGCGCCCCCAAACGTAGCCATCCGAACCCATCATGAAACCGGGAGATTGCTCTAGCGGCATCTCGCGAATGAATTGGCGAACATAGTCAGGGCTGCCCCAGCGGTGCATGAAGATGTCGTCGTTGCGGATGTTCATCCAGATTTTGTATCCACCATCGACCCAGCCGTCTTTTATGGCGCGAGCTTCCCACTCCAGGGGTCTTCTTGATGAATACAGCCGGCCCACGCAGTACTTGATGCTGACATCAACAGGTCCGTCGTATTTCGAGGCGAACTGTTCCTGAACATCATCGACTTTCGTGCTGTGATTGCGGAAAATGAATCGCACCTCACGGTTATTCTCCCAACGCGGATCAGCCTTTGCGTCCATCACGCCAAGGCCGTAGGTCTTGAAAATGTACGCTTCAGTAGACTGATCGCCCTTGAGGAACTTGTTGTCATTCTCTCCGGCCGCCACGCCGATGGCAGTAATCGACGGATAGTTCAGCACCAGTTCTTTTACAGCTGCACGCAGATAGGCGATTGTGTCGGGATCGGTTTGATCGGTGGTGATGCCGTGCTTTCCCGTTGCACCGTAGGTAAAAACGTTCCAGTGAAACAGCGTTATCTGAATGCCGCGATCACCAGCGTGCTGGAAGACCTTTTTCCAATGCGAAATCTTCTCGTCGATCGTCATCCGCTTCACCAACGCCAGCGTGTTGTCATTGGTATCGACGACGCCATCCTGGTTTGAATCTAGGTAACCTTCTTCCCATTCGTCATCGTTGGGATCGAAGTTTCTGGCGATGAATTTTCCCTTGGAGTCATGCTTCAAAACGCCATCGCGTACTTTGTACACATCAGCTTCGACCGCTTGCTCGAAACCTGGGGTTCTGACCATGTGTGGATAAGGATGGCAGGTCCACAGGCTCAAAACGTTGTACCGATAGCGCGCCAAGTCATCGAGATACGGCTTCCAGAATCCGTCAAAGTCCCACATGTGTTCGACGTTTTCATTCGCCGCGTCGCCTGAGTCGTCGTAGGAAGGGCTGCGAGCATCCAGCGGGATGTTGAACTTGATTCCTCGTTTCGCCACAAACGACTTACGCTGCGCGTTCGAAATCGGCAGACCCAATTTTAAATATTCGGCGACTTCGATCCCGCCATACATGGCTCCGTTGGCGTCTGCACCAACAACCTGAACTTGGTTCGGCCCCGTCAACTGAATTTGAAACGCTTCCGGGTTTGTCGGATCTGATTTGATCACGATCGTAACCTGTAGATCCTCTCGTTTCGCCTCCTTCAGTGCTGCTTCGACTTCTTGCATCGCAAATGCGAGCTGGGGATTTGATGAGTCCGCTACGATTGCAGCCGAAAGTGACCGTGGAATCGGGACGGCGAGCATGAAGAACATGCACCAGAGCAAGCGTGATCGATTTTGCGCACCGGTATCACGGTTGTTGCTAGGTTGACATGCTCGGATGGTCGCGGATCGAAAATTAGAGTTATTCATTTAGTCTTCCTGGTCCTTCGTCTTGACGTAGTCCTTGGGAAGGGAGGCGACCCAGGTTTGCACTTTCGCGGAGAGCGTCTTCACGATGTCGGGATGTTGATCGGCGACATTGCTCGACTCGGCGGGATCAGCTGCGATGTTGTAAAGCTCGACTTCACCACCGTTCCTGCGTGTGGGATGACGCAGTTTCCATTGGCCTTCGCGAATGTAGGACTCACTGCCGGGCGAGCTGGTTTTCCAAAGCAGAGGTTTGGCGCGCAGGTGCGGTCCTTGACCAAGCCAAGCAGCCGAGACGTCTTCGCCGTCAAATTTGTTGGCATTGATCTTGATGCCGGTGATCGCGCACAGCGTTGGCAGCCAATCAACGCCACTGAGGACCGACGTCTTGTCGGTGCGTCCAGCGGGAACATGGCCGGGCCAGCGGACGATCCAGGGCACGCGCACACCACCTTCCCAGTGCGTGTGTTTGCCGCCACGAACCGGTCCATTGAAGCCCATTTGATTGAAACGCAATCCGCCGAGGGATGCCTTGGTCATGTCTGCGCCCTGATCGCTATTGAAGACGACAATGGTGTTTTCGCGCAGTCCGAGTTCATCGAGTCGCTTAAGCAGTCGCCCTACGTTATCGTCGAGCGACTGGACATCGGCGAGATAACAACGCATTGCGTCGTCCACGTCACCGCCGGCTTTTCGCACCGCGTTGAACTTGTCGTACATCTGCGGGGGGAAATCGCTGTCCTTCACGGTCAGCTCGCTCCAGGGTTTCACCAACCTGTCGCTGGGATTCACAGGATTGTGCGAGATGTGACCCCACACGTTCACATAGAACGGGCCACCTTTGTGTTGTTCGATAAACTTGATGGCGTCGTCGTAGATGGGCGCGTCGCGTCCGCGTTCCTCGCCTAGCTGCTTTTTCTTTCCACCCTGTTTCTCATCGCTCGAATTGATTGAATCAATGCCGTAGGTTCCAGGCTTCTGCACCGGCCCGATGTGCCACTTGCCGAAATGCCCCGTGTCATAGCCTTGCTTTTTCAATAATTCGGTAACAGTGACGCGGTCCGCGAAGCCGCCATTTGCGGGGTAAGACGGATAGGTAGCCGGATATTTGGAGGTCATTAACCCAGTGCGTGCCGGACAGCAGGTTGCACCTGTCGCATAGAACTGGATGAAGCGAGTGCCGTCTCTCGCGAGCGAATCGATATTGGGCGTACGTGAATACGGATGCCCGTAGCAATGCAGGTCGCTGCCGCCAAGATCGTCCGCCAGCAGGAGCACAATATTGGGCTGTTGCGATTCGACACCCGATACCGTGACCGCCGTGTTACCCAAAATCAGCAGGGATAAAGTGACGTAAACGAGTTTGGTTGTTTTCATTTTTTATCTGTTAGGTGACTGCCGTTGACGACTGCCTCGTCCCCTGTTCGACGATCTTGCCGCACGGTTACTTGCTGACTTCCGCGACGTCAATCGTTTGAACCTTGATGTCCTTGAAAAACTCGTTTTCCTGAAACTTTCCGGCACGTGTGTCCCTGCGGTTGGTCCACAGCGGGGTCGTACTGCCGTCGGCATGACGGATGCGAAGGTTGTCAAGATAGACTGTAAACGTGCCAGACTTTCCGCCGGTAAACACGACGCCGTGTTTGCCCAACGGTCCCGGTGCGGTGCTGCTTAGGCCTACGATCCGATGCTCCCACACGCTATTGCCATCCGCGATGCCGGGACCGGTGACTTGATCTCGACCAAACTGATCCACGCCAGTTCCGAGTTTGAAGAGTGGCTCAAAAGGTTTTGAATTGTTGCCCTCGAGCGTAGAGAAATAGGGATGTCGTTTAGACACATTTGGCGAGAAAGCGATGTCGTACTCGATCCAATCGGTCGCGTACTGGGTGCCATTCCAATTCGCCAACGAGATTGAAAGTCGATCCCGTGGTTTAGCCTTGTCCGAAATCGTAACGGTAACGGCAAGCACTTCGCCATCGGGTGCGGCGGCGGCGTGATACTTCGCTGGCGCGGGCTGATGGCCAAGGGCGAGATCGAGTGAATCAGTCCAAGCGTCCATCTTGGCAGTGAGCGACTCAACAACATCGGGATGAGAATCTGCGACGTTGTTTGCTTCAATTTCGTCCGCGACGGTGTCATAGAGTTCAAAGCGACTCGAGAAGCGGTGCAGCTTCCACTTGTCAGTGCGAATCGCGTCTTCGTCGCGCCAAACAAAGTAGTAACTTTCGACAGGGCTGGGCTCGTTATCGCGAAGCGCTGGCCAAACGTCCTTGCCGTCGAGAGGTCGAGTTTGTGGCATCGTCGAACCGGTCATTCCTATCAGCGTGGGGAAAATGTCCAGCGCGCCGCAGAGTCCGTCCCATTTCTTGCCACCCACCAATCCGCCTTTGGGCCAATAGAACACTGTCGGTAAACGCACGCCACCGTCATAGATCGAGTGCTTGTGGCCTCGCAAGGGAAGGCTGCTACCAGCCTCCATCGCCCCGTTGTCGCTGGTGAAAACCAGGATCGTGTTCTCGCTCAAACCTAACTCTTCAAGCTCGGCCTCAATCGCGGCTACATTCAAGTCCATCGAATGAAGCATCGCCGCGTGGACCCGTTTATCCTCTTCAGTTGTTTTTTCACTGGCGGCGTGAAGCTTAGCGGCAAGTTTCGGATCGATGGCAGCGAGATCGTCCTCTTTCGCTTGCAGCGGCGCGTGAGCAATGTGGAACGGAACGTAACAAAAGAACGGCTGGTCCTTACTGTCGCGGATGAAGTCGATGGCACGCTGGGTGACAAGATCATCGGTATAGCCTTCGTCCTGAGGACGGAAATCAAGGTTGTGCCACCACGACACCGGACCGTTGCCTTTGACCGTGACTCGACTGAAATAGTCCGCCCCGCCACCGTAATAAATCCACGCTTCGTCAAAGCCGTGTGCGTTCACGCCGTGACCACCCTCAAGCCTTTTATTGGGCATCGTTTTGTAGGCTTCGGCGAAGGCGGCGCGGAATTCCGGCGTATCGGGATCGTTGCCGTTGTGCCATTTGCCAAAGACGCCAGTGCGATAACCGTTGGCCTTGAAGCCTTCGGCGATGGTCGTTTCTTCCAACGCTAACTCGCCGCCTACTTCGGGCCCTGTCCCGACGCGGATCGGATGACGCCCGGTTAGCAACATCGCGCGTGTCGGCGAGCACACGCACCAGCCCATGAACTGAGTCAGTTCCACGCCTCGCGAGAAAAGCCGATCGATATTCGGCGTGGGCACGCCGCCGCCATGCACGCTTAGGTCTCCCCACCCCACATCGTCGGACATGATGTAAACGACGTTTGGCTTTGTCGAAGCTTCGGCAGCAGTTGCGGCAGGTAGCCCAATCCAGAGAGCAATCAGAGGAACAGCGATTAGGCAAATAAGGATCAAACGTTTCGGGATTGTGGACATTTGGTGGTTCTCACGTTGATTCTGGCTTGCACGGCAAGCGAGGAGGGGGGCGTATACACTCGCTTGCGCGTCGCATTTATAGTTCGGTTGTTTCTATTTTGCTCTTGCTATCTCATCCACAGCCGCCTGATAAAGCTCCGCGATCTCCGATTCGCTAAGTGCTTTGTCGAACAATGCCAATTCATCGATGCGGCCATTCCATTGCCCTCGCCCGCCAGCGTCTGTGCCAAACCAAAGAGTTTCATTGGCGGCACGTGCAATCGGCTTGCATGATACTGACGACACAAGTTGGCCGTCCTCGTAAAATCGCAGATGGTCGCCGTCGGCGGTGACGACGATGTGACGCCACGTTGATAGTGGTAGCGATGCGTTACTGATAACTGATTGCAATTCTCGATCGCGATCTCGAACTATTGCTCGGAGCGCCCCCCGTTCATCGAGTGACAATGCGAAGCTGCCTTTCTCGTTACGAATGTTTGTCGTCACGATACCGTTGGGGGTTTCGGTTTCGAGATACACAAAGACAGCGAGCGTGAATTGCCCGGATTCCAACGGCGGCAAAGTCGTGACTCGCCCGCCACGGCCCGTCGAGCCCGTTCCTACACGCAACGAACCTCCCGCAAACACGCCAGGTGCATGAGGCGGGCGACTGCCGCCAGCGACCGAATCACGATCAATCAATACCTCACCTGAATACTGAGACGGATGAGAAACCAGTCCATAGTCGCGGATTCCCATTCGGTAATAAGCAACCGGTGATAACTGCTTTAGCGAACGCAGGTACATCCGTTTCGGCTCATCAAAACTGCGGATGAAACGTTCCGTGGCAAGCTCAATTTTCGACGACGTTTGCGTTGAGGCTTCGATCTTGACGGCTTGAGACGTTCGCAGGTCAACCGCTTCTGTGGCGACACCATCTTGTGCAGGCCGCGGCTGAACACGAACAAGACCATTGAATACATGCACTTCACTTGTGCCTGATTCGACGTCGACGGAAAACTCAGTTCCAAAGTCAATCACTTCCGCTTCGGGTGTATCCACCGCAAACCCGACGCCCGCGGGCGGCACATTGGCTGACAGTCGACCGCGGTGCAGGACCAAGCGTTTGCCGCTGGACACATGAAATTGCGCAGGAGCCTCGACATAAACCATCACTCCGCCATCGAATCGCAGATGCAGCAAACCTTGCTTGAGTTGATACTCGCCAGCCACCAAATCTGGTTTGTTCCAGTTTGACCGGCCGGATGTTAGCACTGCATCAATCTGGCTGACGACGGTTGCAAGGTTCCCGTTCAATGCAACAGGTTCCTGTTCATCGGTTGGAATCCAAAACGCAATTATCAGACATGCAGCCGTCACTAGCGCGGCCACGGCGAACCCAACTGCGAATTGCACAGGACGCCCTAGCCGGCCGACCGACGGGTCGGGCAAGGTGCGTGCAGGTTCGGCTTTGACTTCCTCGCATGCACCGATCGCTTCGGCTTGAATGTTTTTGCGCAGCAGAGAACTTCGCAGGTCAGAATGTAATTCGGCACGGCGGGCGAATCGCTGCAGATTCTCCGTCTCTTCGAGCCACCGTACAATCTCGGCAGCTTCATCATCCGATGCCTCACCATCGATGAAGCGATCAATCAATTCGTCGTCAATCGGCATCATGCATGCTCTCCGGCAAGGCGGCGCTGAACGCAGTCAGCTAAGGCATTGCGTGCTCTCGATAAAAGTACACGAACCGAACCCGTCGTCGATCCAATCGATTCGGCGACCTGCGAGGCCGAGAGGTCATCGACATAACGCAGATCCAGCAGCCTGCGTGAGTTCTCGGGTAGCCCGTTGAGGCAGGCTTCCAAAGCTTCCCGGCGCCGATCTCTGGTTTCAGCTTGCTCGGCAATTGTCTCGCCGAGCCGCTGTAGCAAATCATTGGAAAAAACCAACTGATTGCGGCCCTGCATTCGGTAAAAATCGACTACCCGTGACTTGGCGATCCACAAGGCCCAGCCAATGAATGGGCGATTCGAGTCGTATTCGTTGAACCGCCGAGCAAGCTCTTGGGCAACTCGCTGCACGACATCTTCAGCGTCGTGGAACCCCGACACAGCCGCAAAGATATACGCCGAGATCGAAGGCTCAGCGTTTAGCCAGCACTGTGCAAATTCTTCGCGTTTTCGATTCTCGTCCATGCTTGGTCCGGCGTTTGAAAGTCCCGATTCTCACGTATGCCGCACGTCAATAAGATTCGTTAACAAGAATCCTGCCAAAAGATTGAATTAGATGTTTGGGACCGAAGCGAGTGTCCAGCGTGATGCGACTGTGGTGTTGGATGGGCTTTCAAGATCGGACCGACGCAGAATAAATCTTTGGAACTCCAAGTACTTACGCGAGGAAGTTTGGTTTCCAGCCAGCCGCCTTGGCATGACTGCACCAGACGACTTGCCATCAATTGCAATGACGCCCAACCTGTCCTTCTGGCGGTTACCAGAAAAACGCTTGGTCGAACGCTCGAAGCAAACTTGAAACGCGGCTGGCTTGATTGTCATCAGCACACGACCAATTGTGGTGTGAGACGGAATTCCATTGGGAAGCTAAAGGCGATCGGTCAGTCAATGTTCATTGCTCTTGGCACAAACACTGATTGGCTTGGGCCCTTCTGCACCAGCAATGACAGCCATAGTGCTGATCATGTTCATGTCTCCAAGAAGATGACGCTTTGTGACAAGCGATCGCGGATCAGGCAGTTCGGCAAAGTCTTGTACGATGCTCTCGACCTCAAATTAGGTTCCCTTTTCTTGGGCAACGCGATTGCTCCAATCATGGTTCCGTGAACACAGAGTCAACTTAACCAAGATCGTGGAAATGACTCGATCGTGCCAGCTCAAGCTACCTGAATCGCACGTCGGCCCTGAATGGTTAAGCCATCGCCTGTCACGATGATTTGGTGAAGATTAGTGTTCGTCGTTAGCGAGTCGTGCCCCGTTTTCATCGCTATTCTTTGCACATTGCCTTTCACCGCCACACGCAGATCTGATAACGAACTGACTTCGATCGAAGTTAGATGGGGAACGTTACTGAGTGCCGGGGTCGCTGCGCGCTGTGTCGACGTCGACATCGGGAACCAACGCATGGACGCGGAAGTTCGTGTAGATGTGGTGAGTGCCCAACATGCGAAATCCGAAATAGCCGTCTCGGTAAAATGGAAATCGATTGAGGTCGTAGATTGTTTTTTGGACTGTAGGGTCGTCTTGGCTGTCACGTCCTTCGACCTGGATCGTATCGCCGCTTGCAATTTCGTAAATCAGTTTTCCGTCGACGATGTACTGGATCCTATCGTCGTAGGCGACCAGTCGCACCGGCATCAATTTGTCGGGTGTGATCAGGTAACCCGGTTTCTCATCTTTGTCGTTGAGGGCTAGATGCTCCGCTGGCTTACCGTTCGACTCGCGTGGATATCGTCGCATTCACGTTGTTAGGTTGGCGATGGCGCCACCACCACCGGTACTGGCGTAGTAGCCGTGGATCTTTTCATAGGAAGAAAAATTCTCGTTGTACCGTTGCGGATCGAACAGGCCTTCGTTGCGAACCATCGGATCGTTGGCCATCCAGAAGTTGTTGATGTCGCGCGGCTGTGCCCCTTTGATCGCTGGTTGCGGCGTCGGGCAAAGTACGTCGTACGCAATGGTGACGTGCGTCGAGAGTTTCTGTTTGAACCACACCGTGCAGCCGATTCCTGGCAGCAGGCAGTCGAACGCGTGACCGCGCGCTGTAACCTTCGCTGGTGGAAAACCGGATCGCTGCTGGATCTGAACTTCCCAGTTGTTCAAGTTTTCAAGGTCGTTTTTTGCCAGTACCTCGCCGACCTTGAACAAGCCAGCACCGCGCCCAATCACTATCGGGTGGTCGTCGGCGAAAGCTGCCCTGGATCCCATCGCTAAGATAGCAATCACCAGGGGCAAAATCTTCCAGTTCATAGCTCCTTGAAAAAAGGGGGCGATTCAAATTTCTCGTCTGCCGCGTTGCTTCCAAAGCCACTATGCAAAACACGCTTACGGGCTGGGATCTTCGAGAATCAGTTTGATTGAGAGTCAATCAGCTGCCTAGACATTCTGTCTAGCGATCCGGCATACGGCTCTCAGGGCGATCTAGCCCAAAAAATACTTCGGTCGAACCGCAACCTAGAACAGAACGTGGGGTTATCCCTAATGATCAACGTGATTGCCCACGACCAATTGGACTAAAATGAATCTGCCATCGACTCGCGTTATTGTTTTTCCCCGCATGATTGCAGCAGTAATGTTGACGATTTTGGCAGTGACTACCCTGCACGCTCAGCCAGGTCGATTCTCGCGAACAGAGTCGGACTCGAGAATGCCGATTGAGACTGAGAGGGGGTATCTGTTTGTCAACGGAGAGTACCTGCAGCCGCCGTACAAGATTGAAGCTGATTTTGAGAAAGACTTGATCCGCATCAACGGAGCTGACTATTCAGCGGATGCGTTCGATTTGAGCGGTTTGGTGAATCTCGATTCTGCCAGGCGTAGAGGAGGCGAAGGTGGTCGTCGAGGAATGGGATTTCGGGACGGTGGATGGGATCGTGGACGGGAACGTCAGGCGGAATTCGCAGAGCCGTCGGGCAGCGTCTCTGCCAGAACGTTCTTTCGCGAACTCGACACGCTTCGCCTCAACACGATTGTCGTTTTGCAGAATGAGCGGCCACCTTTGTTCTTGTCGCTTAGCGAGGAAAGCTACGCCTTATTGTCGTCACTGATTGCAACCGATTCAGGGTTTCAAGATGCCATGGTGATTCCCGATGCAGTGCAGTCACCAGCGGAACGCGAGGTTTGGGAACAACTGGTGAGTCAGTTTGTTGCGACTCCCGCATTTCTTCAGCGAGCAAAGCTTCACGTAGAAAAAATGGACGCAGAAGCAAGGCAAGTTGATGACTTTGCCGCGGCCATTGAGTTGAGCAGTCGAATCAGCTATCCGTTGACGACGTTCGCTCTTGTCTTGGTCGTGGTTGCGATCGGGCATCTGTTGATCCATGCCCAGCCAATGTTCGGTGGCGTCGACGACCCGTCGGGTTTGGAGAATATCAAGAAGGCAACAGTCTTGTGTCTCGTCATTGTTGGATTGATGTCGGGGATCGATCTGATCTGGACACTGATTGCGAATCAAAATGGCTCGATGCGAGAGCTCAATCCGTTGGGCAGCAAATTGATCGACAACCCCGCCCAACTGATAATGTTCAAATTCGTCGTCACATCCATCTCAATTGGGCTTTTGTTCTGGTTTCGCGAAATTCCCTTCGCTCGCCGAGCAACATGGTGGTGCTGCTTAGTGCTAACGCTGTTGACGGCACGTTGGTTGACGTTCCACTCATTGTTTGCCTGAGTGCAGACCGTCGACAGAGGTTCCATAAGTTTCAACCAGTGTCGACGGATCGTGTAATGCTTGACCACGTGGTCGCGGGACAGGCGTCTGGCAGTTGATCAGACAGCTGGGGTGAGTAACTCGATTTGGAGATTGAGACCATCGCTGTCGAATTGTAGCTCGTCAAACGCCGCATCGGCGGCGCTGGACTCGATGGACGGTCCAGAGTTGGCGACGGCGTCGACTGGATCGGCCGCGAAGAATTGGCTATGAAGCATCGTTTGTTCGCCGTCGAAAAGTGTGGCCACCGCCGCGTCATTGGTTTCTTCATGGTCGCGGGTTGATGAAGACGGCAGCGATAGTGCGAGAAAATCTTGTCCCCTTTCATCGGCGGTGTTGCTAATCGGTCGGCGTTGCCGGCTTAGGTGATTGATCACGCGCAAAGCATCAATTGCCGACACGCGACCGTCGCGATTCACATCCAAGAAGGTCATGCTAGACGAGATAATTTGTTCGCCTTCCGCACCTGTCGGTGACACGCTTCGCAGATTGTTGATGACAAGCAACGCGTCGAGTGATGTCGTTTCGCCGTTCGCGTTGGTGTCGGTTGGTTCGAAGATATTGGTCGGCGGAGAGCTGGAGAGAGTGCTGAAGCCAGCCGAGGATTCGATCGAGTAGATGCGGTTGGTTGTTTGCGGTTCGAAAATGACTGCATAAAGCCCACCTGCCGTGACTGTTGCCGTGGTGATCCCGCCAGTAAACGTGCCAATTGGATTGGTATTGCCATCGAGAATACGAATGTTCTCGCCGACAGAAGCTGATCCGATTGGCGTGACCGTAACGACCGTATCGGAGATGGCTTGGAAAATGATTGCAGTCGGAATGCTGTCGCCGGGAATCACATGCGGCCGGGTCACTAACGTCGGCACGAATATCCGTGTTTCTCGCACGGCAAAGTCGTCATCCTGGATCGTGGCGATTGCAGTCGCGGTTGCGATTGTGGTTGGATTCGTTGCGTTGGACAGCGTTACGGTGAACGTTTCGTCTTGCTCAATCAGGTTGTCACCCATGACGTCGATCGTAATCGTCTTGGACGTTTCGCCGGCAGCAAAGATGATGGTTCCCGACGGCAGCGATCCGCCAAAATCGGCCGCATCGGCTGGGTCGGCGCCACTGCCGACGACGGCAAAGTCGACAGAAGTGCTAGCGTCGACGTCATCGCTTCGCGAGACGGTGAACGTGAACGTAGTCGTTCCGGCGTCGCCTTCGTTTTTATCTGCATCGGTTGAGGTGATGGAAAGTGTCGCTGTTGGTGCGGACAAGTCGGACTCGAAAGCGCCTATGTCGACGCCTGATCCTTGCGGTCGAGCGATGCCGCGTTGGTCGGTTGCTAGACCGGCGGCGACACCGGCGCCAAGTGCGGGGCTGCCGGCGAGCAACGCAATTGTTTGAGTCGGCCCGCCGTTATCGGCCAGCGTGCTCAGTCCAGCCGATACACCGATCAAGTTGCTGCCGGTATCCACCAAAGCACCAAAGACATCGTTGTCGGTTGTGGCTGTGTTTCGTGATACGATTGAATTAGTTACCGCGACGGTTCCCCCGATGGTACTGATTCCGCCACCGGTCGCCGCCGTGTTATCTGCAATTGTCACGCTGGTCAACTCGACCGCCGCACCTTCGCTAGCGATGGCACCACCCGAGGCTGTTGCCGTATTGCCTGCGATTGTCGAGTTAATGACTGTCACGTCGCCGGCCGCACCATCGTTGAAGATGCCGCCGCCGTCGCCCGAGGCATTGTTCGAGATTGTGGACCGGTTCACGGATAACATGCCCGCCGCACTGTTCCACAACCCGCCACCTTCATTGGCTGCGCTGTTGCGATCGACTGTGGCTTCGCTCAAAGCGGCCACACCGTCGCCCGTGATATGCAGGCCGCCACCATTGCCCGGTGCCGCAGAACTAGTCGGTCCGGCGATGTTGTTGCTAAGAGTTCCGCCGCGGATGGTAGTGGTGGATCCTGCAATTGCTTCGATACCGCCGCCGGCTCGATTGGCGTTGTTACTGGTAATGGTTGAATTCGTGATCGTCATAGTACCGGCGTTGAGAACGCCGCCGCCGCTGCCGGAACTGCCATCAGCGATATTGTTCGTGATCATCGAGGAATCAATCAGTACCGTTCCGCCGACATTGAAAAGGCCACCGCCACCATTGTCAGCGTCATTGCCGGACGCGGTGTTTCCGTCGATCGTGACACCAGTCACGGTCATCACGCCGCTGCCGTTCCACAGTCCGCCACCTTCGGACGCAGCCACGTTGTTGTTGACCGTGCCGCCCGTGATGGTTGCGTTTCCGTTGCCTGTGATGTGCAGTCCACCACCGTTGCCTGGTGCTGCGACTGCAGGGCTAACGCCAACGTTGTTGCCATCCAGGTTCACGTCGGTCAGCGTCGTCGACGACCCTGCGGTGGCTTCGATTCCGCCGCCGGCACGGTTGGCCATGTTGCCGCTGATAAAGGTGTCTTCAGCTTTGAAAAGGCTAGCGTTCCAAACGCCACCACCGCTGCC
The DNA here is from genome assembly GCF_007860175.1 of Rubripirellula reticaptiva. Lineage (NCBI taxonomy): Bacteria > Pseudomonadati > Planctomycetota > Planctomycetia > Pirellulales > Pirellulaceae > Rubripirellula > Rubripirellula reticaptiva. The sequence continues at coordinate 1,751,846 of NZ_SJPX01000001.1, forward strand.
CGATATTCCATTGGCGACATTATCGGTGACCGTGGAATTCGAAAGCGTCACGTTACCCGAGTTGTGAATGCCCCCCCCGCCGTCACTGGCTTCGTCGCCTGTGGCTAGGTTATCAACAATGTTCGCGTTGGAAATTCTGACAGAACCTCCGATCGTATCGATTGTGGCCGCAGCAACGGGAGCAGTCACGCGAAACGACATGCCGTCGCCGAGATCGATGCCAGCGGGCGCGGTGCCCATTGCGGCGACATCAATTACATCGGAAATGTCGGTTGCAATCGTCTTGCCGTGCAGAACGACTTCGCGAAGTCCCAAAGGCGACAAATTGCTGAACTGGCGAGCTTCATCCGCATTAGTCAAATCGAACGTATAAGTCGTATCGAGGTTGAATTCCGTCCCGTTCGGGAATAAGGCGGCAGCGTCGATCTCTCCAGCCGTCAACAAGTTTAAAAAATGCATCAGCGGCGGTGTTCCATCTGGTGGATTCGATCCACCGTCGGCATCGCGCAGTTGCGTCGAAGTCAGATTCAACACTACGGGGCCGTACTGAGGGCGACCTTCCAAGAAGTCCAGGAACCCGTCCTCGATAGTACGTCCGTCGTCTGCCGCTAATGTTGGTAGGACCGACGATACAGGTGACGAACCATTGGCCAATCCACCTGCTCCGTCAAAGAATGGTCCGTCGCCTTGTTCCAAGACAGGCCGAGTCGCGTTTCCAGCGAATTGTCCGTGGATGTGAGCGACGTGCACTGCGCCAGGAATGCCGGTCAGATCTTGTAACCCTTCGGCGTCAATGACCACGCGAACCGTTCGAGTCGTTTCGGTCGGTGACGATACCGTGACATTTCCGACGCCCGAGACACCGGAATCGTTCAGCGGGACAAAGGTGAGTGCGAACGTTTGATCGGCCATCGGGTCGGCTTCTTGATTGTAGATGCCGCCACCGCGAACCGCTGTGTTGCTCGCGATCATGGTTCCGTCGATCGTCATCAAGCCGGTCGCCGAATTCCATAGCCCACCGCCCTCAATCGCTCGGTTGTTGCTAACGCTGCCGCCGATGATTGTGATGTCCGAATCGAAGGTGACGTGCAACCCGCCACCGTTGCCAGGACTGGCGTCTTCTGCGACCGAATTGCCGTCCGCGGCTTCGTCACCTCCCAACGTGATGTTATTCAGCATGACCGTAGCTCGACCGACCTCGATTCCACCGCCGGCACGGTTGGCCGTGTTGCCACTGATGATTGTATCGGTGACCGTCAGCGACCCGGCTCGGGTCAAAATCGCGCCGCCACTGCCCGCGGTTCCTGTCGCGGCGTTGCCGGATAGGGTGCTGTCACTAATCGTGACGCTGCCATCAATGTTCAGGACCGCTCCGCCGCCGTCGCCCATCATTGTGCCGGCCGCAGAGTTACCAGTGATCGATGTACCGGTGATGTCTAGCACGCCCATTGCAACGTTCATCACGCCGCCACCGCCACCGCGAACACCATCAGCGATGTTGTCGGCGATGTTGGCGTCGCTAACCCGTAACGTGCCGCCGTTGTTGAACAGGGCTGCTCCGCCATTATCGTTGTCGATGCCGCTAGCCGTGTTGCCGGAGAGCATTGTGCCGCTGACCGTCATCGTGCCGCTGCCGTTCCACAGTCCGCCGCCTTCGGAAGCCGCAATATTGTTGTTGACGGTACCGCCAATCACGCTAACCGTTCCGCCACCACTGACGTGCAGCCCACCACCGTTGCCCGGTGCGGCGATCGCGGGACTGACTCCGGCGTTGTTGCCATCCAAACTCACGTTGGTTAACGTCGTCGCCGATCCATCAGTAACTTCGATTCCACCGCCCGCGCGGTTGGCAGTGTTGTCGGTGATCGCTGTATTAATGACCGTCAGAGATCCACCCAGGTTCAGGATACCACCGCCGCTGCCCGACGATCCATCAGCGACGTTACCGTCGATCGTCGCACCGGAGATTTGCAAGTCGCCGCCGTTATTGAACAGTCCACCGCCACCATTAGCGGCATTATTACCGCTGGCGACATTCGACGTGATCGATCCGCCATTGATGCTCAAGGTTCCGGTTGCCGAGTTCCATAAGCCACCGCCTTCGCTGGCTGCCGTGTTGCTGCCAAAAATTACCATGTTCGACGTTACGATTGCTGCGCCAGTGGAATGCAAACCGCCGCCATTGATTCCGGCGGTATTGAATGAGACGTCGGTGCCAAGGTTTAGCGTCAGGTTGCCATCGACGACTTCCACGCCGCCACCAGCACGATTTGCTAAGTTGCCATCCGCGGCGACTGGTCCCCCAATGCGTGTTGAGTCAATCGTTACGTTACCGTCGGTCGAAAAAATACCACCGCCGCTACCGAGTGTGCCATCGGCTGCATTGGCGGTGATGATTGCGTCGCTAACCGTGAGCGTGCCGCCATTGTTGAAAATTCCGCCGCCACCATCGTCAGCTGCGTCACCGGATGCGACGTTATTCACAATCGTGGTGCCGTCGACTGTCATCGTGCCAACGCTGTTCCACAAGCCGCCGCCCTCGCGAGCAGCGATGTTCCCACTGACCGTTCCGCCGTTGATCACCGCGTTGCCATCGCCGCTGATGTGCAGCCCGCCGCCATTTCCCGGCGTGGCAAAACCTACTGGACCAGCGATGTTGTTCGAAAGCGTAACGCCCGACATCGTCAACGTGCCACCTGCTGATTCGATCCCGCCACCGGCGCGGCTGGCGATATTGCCGTCGATCGTGCTGTCCGTGATCGTCAGTGCCCCGCCTGCGTTGAACAGTCCACCACCGCTGCCCATCGTCATCGGGAAAACTAACTGCCCGCGTACCTCGCCCGATGGATTGTCAGTTGAATGAACATTGATATAGATCCCACCGGCGGCCAGGTCATCAATGTTCTCGGTTGGGAAATCAGCGTCGGTCAAACGCAGCCGGATGCCACCCGCTTCGGTGACAAAGTTCGACGCATTTAAATTGACGATCACACCTCCGTTGACGCCAGCATCACCGACATGCAGATGAGCTCCCGTCACCTGAGGAACTTCATCCTCGTCATTTTCGACTTCAACGCCTGTAACAAAAAGGTCAATCGAAAACGTATTGCCAGCGGGATCATAGATAAACGTCGCATCGCCGGTCGCCGAAGTTGTTACTGGCGGATTTTCTTGCGCACCTGTCAACGAGACACTCGATGAAACCGCAGCCGAGTTGCCGCTAATGGTTGAATCAACAATCGTGACAGAACCGCCATCGTTAAACAACGCACCACCGCCTGCGCCGGAGCCGCTGCCTGTTGCCGTGTTATTCGCCAACGTGACTGAGTCGAGCAATAGAGACTGGCCTGATGAAACAAAGATGGCTCCCCCACGTTCGGCGACACCGTCGCTAAGGGTTAAGCCTTCGACCGACACCGTTGTTACCACGCTTGCGTCATTGCCGGCATCAATTGAAAAAATGCGAGAGGCGCCGTCGCCGCTAATTGATTGAGCTGTCGCCGTGCCTAGCGAAATGCTGAGAGAATCGCTGATCGTTAGTTCGCTTCCAAGCGTGATTGCTGAAAGTCCGTCGGCGAAGGTGATTGTGTCGGTGATCCCGGGGCCCGTATCGCCTGCAACCGTGTCGGCGTTTACCACCGCATTTGTGTTGGCCGCCTGAACCGCTTCACGTAAACTCACCATGCCGTCTTCAGCAACGATATCGTCGGCCGTGTTGACCAGGTAAGCCGCCAAAACTCGCCGGTGCTCGAGAGGCTCGCCAAGCAATTGGCGGATCTGCGACCTGCCGCTGGTCGATCGTCGACCACTGCCTTGCTTGCGAGCATTTTTGCGGTCGGATTGAAGATCGAGCAGGCGAGAAGGTCGGAAACCAAACATGGTGAAGACTCCAGAGATGCGGACACTTAGATATTTGAGGCTGCAACGAGAGCGGATGCGCAGGGTTCCGGTCGTTACCCCGACGCGACGCAAACGCCGTGCCTCTTGTCTTGGGCTAGGCTTGCTGGGCACGAGTTGTGTGCTTGGTGCGAGAATCGCGGAAGCTCGGTCGGCGTGAAAAAATTGAAGGCGACCGTTTAACCAGCCTGGTCGGTGGTTGCAGAAGTGTTTCGCTGGCCAAATCGGATACAGTTCCAAGCATGGATGACCGTATCACGCAATTTGGCGTTGCGTTTTCGAAGCCCTGTTGTAACCAACTTTCGACCCAGCATTAGCGAAGGAGTAGGCTGAAATCGGTTACCGGTAGTGTTTCGCGGACGGATCTGTGGGAGAGGATTCAATGAACCATCCGGCGGAACGACACTGCGTTAGTCGCCCGCCGGATCTTGTCCAGATTTTAATGCCTAGCGTCGAGGCTAGAATTACATGCTGATCTCGAAGCCCTTGCGGCTTTCGCGAGATAAGAACGCGTTGGCTTGATCATCACCGATGATTTCACGCTTGGTCGGATCCCATTTTAGTTCGCGGCCTAAGCGGATTGCGATGTTTGCCAAGTGGCAAGTCTCGAGCATGCGGTTGTGCGACCAAACATCCGAGATCGGTTGCTCGCGGGAATTCATCGCAGCGATCCAGTTGGCGGTGTGGTTTTCACTGACAGGGCCGCCGTAGACTGCTTCGACTGCGCCCTCGGGCAACGGATTGGTTTCCAAATCCTCGACCGGTTTGCCGGTCAGTTTGCCGCGGTTGACGAAGAAACGACCTTTGGTTCCTTCGAACAAAATGCCGTTGTCACCCTCGCTGGTGATGACCAGTGGAATGTCGCCGGGCATGTTCGCATGAATTTCAAACTTGGTCGGCGAATTGTACTGATCGCTGACGGTTGGATAACCATCTTTGTAATCCACAGGCAACGAAAAGCTGACCGGCGTGACCTTGTTCGGACCAGTAGCATCCGCGCCGAGCGCCCATGTCGCGATGTCAACATGGTGCGCACCCCAGTCGTTCATTTGGCCACCGGAATACTCGTACCAATTACGCCAAGCGTAATGACAATTGGTATAAAGTGGCACGCCGCCACCGTAGCCTTCACGCATTTCGGGCAAGGCACGGTAGGGAACCTTCGGGGCTGGGCCGAGCCATGTGTCCCAGTCGAGACCCTTAGGAACATCGATCGCCGGAATGACTGGCGAACCGGTAGCACCGTTGATTCCACAAGTCACCTTGCGGATCTCGCCGATCCGGCCGTCACGGATCAACGCAATTGCTTTGAGGAACCGATGATCGCACTCGGTCCGTTGCATCGTTCCGACCTGGAAGACGCGACCAGTTTGCTTGACAACTTTCTCGATCAACTTGCCCTCGTCGATCGTCAGCGTCAAAGGCTTTTCACAGTAGACGTCTTTACCGGCCAGCATTGCTTCGACCGAGATCTTGGTGTGCCAGTGATCGGGTGCTGCAATCATGACCGCATCGATGTCGTCACGGTCCAGGACCTTGCGGTAGTCGGCGTACCCGTCAGCCGTTTGGCCGGTCCTTTCTTTTAGCTTTGCCAGGTTCTCACCAAGCACCGTTTCGTCGAGGTCAGCAAAGGCGGCGAAGTCCGCGAACTTGGTTGACTTGCTCGTGATGGTCCAACCCTGGTTTCGCAGTCCAATAGTGGCGAAGACAGGTCGCTCGTTTGGTGAGTCTTGACCACGACTGACGGCGCTAGTTCCCATAAAGAACCCAGTCGCGGTCGCCGCGCTGGTTGCCTGAATAAAGTCACGCCGGTTGAATTTGCGTTTCGAAGTCATTTTGAATCCTCTACTGGGAGATCGGGGAAGGAATTAGAAAGAAAACTATTGGGAGAGTGAAGCTCCCGTTATTTGCCCAAGTCTTTGAATCGTTCGTAAGTCTGATTGAGTGGGTGGGCGTCTTTCCGACCGTCAATCATACACGCAGTCCATTCGGAAAGTCGCCGTCCGAGTCGCCTGCAAGCTTCTTGGACCCGATCTTCCTCTGGAATGCCCGCTGAGATCGCTCCATAATGGGCCGAAAACTTAATGCCGGAATAGTCCGTCAGTCCAAAGATGAGAAAGCCGTAGTTGATCAAGATCGACATCAGCGCCATGCAGGTCCATTCCTGGCCACCGCCCCAAGCACCCGCAGACGAGAAAACACAACCGATTTTTCCATCTCGCTTCCCCCAATTCTCGATTGGCTGCTCGTCCCACCACCGTTTCATCTGCCAACTCACCGACCCATAGTTGGTGGGAGAGCCGAGTGCGATGCCGTCACACCAGTCGAGGTCAGTATGATCGGCTTGGTCAGTGCTTTTCAAACGCACATCAACGCCTTCAAGTTGACTTGCACCTTCAGCGACCAATTCTGCCATTCGCATGGTGTTCTGTGTGTTGGAGTGATAGAGAACTAGTACATTTGCCATGTCGATTTTTACCGATGTGAATAACGGAAAGACAGCACACGCTTCGCCCAATGAAACTTTGTCCAATTTACACAAGCGTCGCTTCATCGTTGATCGCGCAAGTCAAATTTCGCAGCAGAGCTAACAGCATCTCTGCTTCCTTTGCAGACATACAACCGCACATGTCATCGCGAATGGGCTGGCCAGCCTTCCACAACTTCTTGTTCATTCGTTTGCCTGCGGCCGTCAGTTTGACGGTCTTCGCCCTAGCGTCCGAAGGGTGGCTTTCTCGTTTGACAAAACCATTTGCTTCCAAAAGAACCAACATCGCTCGAACCGTGCTGGGATCCGACGAAATTTGATCCGACAATTCGCGTTGGGTGAGTGCTTCCCCATTCGCGAGCGCCGCCAATAGGACAAACTGGTCAGCGGTAACCTGGTGCTCTGCAAATCGTGCGTCTGTTCTCCGGTGTAACGCTAGGTATGCCGCACGCAACGCCAAAGGAAGATCTCGGTGAGTGTCAATCATGTCTCTGGCCAATCTGATTTTTGCATATATTCCGTGCTCAACTTCGCGAGGATGCATCGTTCGCTGCTGTGCGAACATAAAAAGTCGCCGCATTGCAAATCGAATCGATTTTTCTGGCAGAACACCGACTGGTTTGATCTTCAGTCTCGAGTGCTGCATGCTTCAAATGCACGGCAGTGTACTCGGCAAAGATTCTGGCTCGCAGCGCAGCGTCTTCAAAAGTTTAACTGGTTGGTCGACCGGGATCTGGTGCGAGCAGCAAACAATTGTCAGCAATTTTTTAATGCGTGTACGCACGAATACGTGGTTTTGTCCTGTTTTGCCTGCAAGTGAAATACGTATGCATGTTTTCGAAATTTTTCATGGGCCGCGCGTGCCGTTTGGCATTAGAGTCATATTCACTGCCGGGTCGTTTCTCGTGTGCGACCTAACTTGTTACCACTACAGTCACACCGCAAGCGTCTTGCCGAGCGAACATTTGTTCGCCGCGAAACGTTGGTTCGGTTTCGAAACGCTGCTTGCATTGGACAATTTGATGATGAAGTCGATTTATAAATTCACCTTAACCACGATCGTTCTGTTCGTTGGTCTTGCGAATTCCCAGCGAGTCTCTGCCCAGTCGCATGCCGATGCTGTCGCTCAAGCGAATCGTCCGTTTGCAAGACCTCTGATGACGCCGCCGACAAAGGATGAAACAAGTTTTGCGTTTAAGGATGTCGGGGCCAAAATTCCCAATTACACGCCGGGCGCAAGTTGGGGAACGCAACAGGCTCCGTTGACGCTGATGCAGGAGCCGGTTCCCGCTAACCAGTCGATCGAGTCCTACTCCGTTCCCAACGATTTTCACCTGTCGTTGTGGGCCGAAGAATCAAGTAAGAATTGGCCCGATGACTCTCAAGCGACTGAGAAGTTTGCTGGCTTGACAGGCAAGCCGATCGCGATGAACTGGGATGAACGCGGTCGATTATGGGTCTGCGAAACAGTTGATTATCCGAATGAACTGCAAGCGTCTCCTGGTCGAGGTCGCGACCGCATTCGAATTTGCGAAGACACGGATAACGATGGGCAAGCTGATAAGTTCACGGTCTTTGCCCATCACCTGAGTATCCCTTCAACGCTGGTCTGTTATCGCGGCGGTGTGATTGTGCAGAACGGTGCGACAACGATTTACCTCAAAGATGTTGACGGCGACGATGTTGCCGATTTCCGTCAAGAATTGATCACCGGCTGGGCGATGGGTGACACGCACGGTGGCGTGAGTAATTTTCAGTACGGTCCCGACAATTGGATTTGGGGCATGCAGGGGTACAACAACTCCGAGCCGATCATCAATGGTCAAGCTCAAATGAGATTCCGTCAGGGATTCTGGCGATTCAAAGTTGGAAGCGGTGCAGCAGACAGAACGGCTCCCGCGTACGCACTCGATAAGCAATCCGGCTTACCTGCCGACCACGCTTCCGGTGATTTCAACGACGACACGATCCGAGTGGACGCGTTGGAGTTCATGCGAGCGACCAACAATAACACTTGGGGGCTTGGGTTTAGTGAAGAAGGTTATGTGTTCGGATCAACGGCAAACGGCTGCCCAAGCGTCCATATGCCTATTCCCAATCACTATTTCGACCAAGTCGCTGGCTGGTCGCCCAGCACACTGCAGAAGATTTCGCCGACGGACAAGTTCAATGCCCTCGACCAAAAAATTCGCCAAGTAGATTATCACGGCGGCTATACCGCAGCGGCTGGCGGAGCAATTTACACAGCGCGGAACTACCCGGCCGCGTGGTGGAACAAAGTGCAAATGGTTTGCGAGCCAACCGGCCATATCGTTGGCGGGTTCGTGCTTGAAAAGGATGGTGCCGGATATCGAAGCAATAATGTGTTCAACGTCGTCGCCAGTATCGACGATTGGGCTGCGCCAATCATGTCCGAAGTTGGCCCCGACGGAAATGTTTGGGTGCTCGATTGGTACAACTACATCATCCAACACAATCCGACGCCCAATGGTTTTCAGACTGGTAAGGGTGCGGCTTACGAAAGCGACCTGCGCGATAAACGCTTTGGTCGTATCTATCGCTTGCTCTATAAGCAAGAAAAATCTCCAACTCGTGCAATGCAACTGGCCGATGCGTCTAGTGCCGACTTGGTGAAAGCACTCAAGAACGACAATTTTTTCTGGCGTCGAACCGCGCAGCGTTTGCTTGTTGAACAGAATGCGACTGACCGGACAACACTAAGTGACTTGGTTGCTCTGGTGGACAATCAGCAAACCGATGAGATCGGTCTGAACACCGCTGCGATGCATGCGATCTGGACACTATCCGGTTTGGCCCAAGGCGGCAGCAACGAGGCAAACGCTGCACTCGCTATGGCGTGCAAAAAAGGTTTCACGCATCTGTCCAGCCCGGTGCGCAACGCAGCAATAGCCAACTGTGCAAATGATCAAGTAAAGCTCGCCGTCGAAAGCGGCGTTTTGCGAGATGCAGATCCTCGCGTGCAACTATCCGCCTTGTTGCGGATCGCTGATGGAGCCGGTTCCGCGTCGGGGGAAACTTTGGCATCGATGGTTGATGGTGCGAAGTCGATTGCATCCGACGAAATTTTGATGGACGCTTGGACATCCGCTGCCGCAATCGAACCTGTCGAAATGTTGGTCGCCTTGATCAACGCAAGCCGCCGATCCAGCAACCGCGGTTTGGCGTCACGAGTCGCGATTTTGTCCGAGCACCTTGCTCGCTCGCAGCCAACAGCAAGTCAGATCGAATCGCTTTTGGCCATTGAGCCGGATGCACCGCTGGCGATCTCGCTGTGGGAAGGTCTGTCCAAAGGCTGGCCAAAAGAATTGTCCGTCACCTTGTCCGACGCTGCTCAAACACGGTTTCGTGAGCGTTTTCTTGCTAACGACACGAGCGTCGAAAGCAAGGCTGCGATTTTAGCAGTTGCCGATAAGTGGGGGATCAAGAATCTGGACGAAGCGGTTGCGTCGATTCAGGATCAACTTTTCGCGACTGCTTTGGATACCGAGGCGGAAACTGCGTCGCGTCTGACCGCTTGGGATCAAGCGATCAAGCTGGCCCCGGCAAGCGATCGCATCTTGGATGCAATCGACACGCTGCTCACTCCACAACTTGCACCCGAGACCGGCGCAAAAGCAATTGCATCGCTTGGAGATGCTCGCGTTCCAGGCCTGACCGAAAAACTGGTTTCGATTCGCGGGTCGCTTGGTCCAAAACTAACAGGCGAAATACTGACATTGCTGTTGGCTCGTGCTGATACGACCACGGAATTGCTTCAAGCAATCACCGACGGAAAGGCACAGTTCACTGAACTGCAACTCGATCAGCGACAAGCTTTGTTGAATCACCCGACTCGAGAGATCGCGAAGCGGGCGAGAGAGTTGATGGAGATGAAAGGTGCTGCAGTGGCGTCGAATCGCCAAGCACTGGTGGATGAGTGGATGCCAGTCACGGAACTGAGCGGAAATCTTGAGAACGGAATTGCAATGTACAAGAAGCACTGCATGCTATGCCACAAGCACGGCGAACTAGGGGTTGCCATCGGACCCAACCTGACCGGCATGGCTGTGCACCCCAAGGAAGAGATTCTGATCAACGTTCTCGACCCTAATCGCAGTGTCGAGAACAACTTCCGCACTTACCAAATTTTGACGGTCGATGGTGCAGTGCTTACCGGAATGTTGGCTGGTGAGTCCGCGAATTCGTTGCGTCTGATCGACACGCAAGGCAAGGAAAAGCTAGTGCTGCGTGAAGATATTGAGCAAATGATCTCTTCTGCCAAGTCGTTGATGCCGGAAGGCTTTGAAGGTCAGATTTCAAAACAAGAAATGGCGGATCTGCTGACATTCTTGGCCAATCGTGGACGCTACACACCGCTGTCTCTCGCTGCTGCGGCAACGATCAGTGGCCCGAAGGGATTGCCGGGATTCCGCGGAAATTCAGGCGACAAGTTTGAGCTTAATTCTTATGGAACGGTCGAATTCGAAGGTGTTCCCTTCGAATTGCAAGACCCTCAGGATGGACGAGTAGCGAATATCGTCGTCTTGCAAACTGCTCGTGGTCGATTCCCCAGCACGCTGCCGAGCGAAGTGACGATTCCTTGTTCAGGAAACGTTTCCGCGATTCATATTCTCGGAGGTGTAGCTGCTTTCGGATTCCCGATGAACCAAGATGAGACAGCAAGTTTGGTCGTACGGTGCCAGTACGAAGACGGAACGTCGGTCGATCACGAGCTGATCAACGGCAAACATACCGCGAACTATCAAGAGAAAACGGACGTTCCAGAATCGAAGTTTGTGATCGATGCCAATGGAAAGCAAATCCGTTATCTAAAGATTCCTATCGACGCAGCCAAGCCTCTGAAAAGCATCGAGTTGGTCAAAGGTGATAATCGCTCCACACCTCTCGTCTTCGCCATTACGGTTGAGTCTGCCGGTGGCAAAGAAGCTGACGACACGGTTGCGATGGACGAAAAGCCCCAGGCTGCGGCACAGCCGCCCCGACGTCGCGGCGGCGGCTTTGGCGGTCCGATCGAACTTGGACCCGATGATGTCGCAGCGTACGCAGCACCACCGGAAGGCTTTAAGTCTGAGCGAGATGTACCGCATGGCAAGCTTGAGATGATCGAGTATGAATCAAAAACCGTTGGCACGACTCGCAAGCTGAATGTCTACACACCGCCAGGCTACACGACCGACAAGAAGTACCCAGTGCTTTATCTGTTGCACGGTATTGGTGGTGACGAGACCGAGTGGCAACGATTTTCTTCGCCGAATTTGATTCTCGACAACCTCATCGCCGATGGAAAAGCCGTCCCCATGATCGTGGTAATGCCCAATGGACGAGCACAAAAGAACGATCGAGCTGAAGGCAACGTGATGGCAAGTGCACCGGCCTTTGCGGTCTTCGAGAAGGACTTACTCAACGACGTGATTCCAGCGATCGAGTCGAAGTATTCGGTCGATACCAGTCGAGAAAAGCGTGCCATTGCTGGCCTCTCGATGGGCGGCGGCCAATCGTTCAACTTCGGACTCGGTAACCTCGACACATTCGCCTGGGTCGGGCCGTTTTCTGCCGCACCGAACACGATGCCAGCGGAAGAGCTGATTCCCGATGTCGCCGCGGCAAAAGCCAAACTCAAACTGCTGTGGATCTCTTGCGGCAACAAGGACGGGCTAATCCGAATCAGTCAGAACGTCCATCAGTTCCTAAAACAGAAAGGTATCGACCACGTCTGGCACGTCGACGGACACGGCCATGATCCTCAGCATTGGAGCAGCAGTTTGTACTGGTTCACGCAAAGCGTGTTCCAGGACAAGCCTGCGAAGAACGCGAAACTCGACAACGCGGTGATTGGCAATTGGATCGGTACCGTCAGCACGCAAATCGGCGATCAAGCCTAGGTGTTCATGATCGAGAGCAAGGATGGGCAAGTTGGCGGATCGGCCGAAATGACGCTCAACGGCGAGAAGCACAACAGCAGCCTATCCAATGTGAAAGTCGAAGACGGCAAAGTGTCGTTCGATGAGGTCCTCAACTTTCAAGGCAACAATTTGCCGATCAGCTACTCAGGCACATTGGTCGACGATGAAATGCAACTGTCTCGTAAGGTGGGCGAATTCGCTACAGAGGAGTTCACCGCAAAGCGATCCAAGTAGTTTTTGATGCAAGCCAACGAACCGCGAAACAGGTGCCACACCAGAGCCTCGTGACCGACGGCGGACACACTTGGATGAACGCTCGAAATTACCTCGCAGAAACGCTGCAACTCTTCTTCAAATAGAACCGCAAGTTCCAACTTCCCCGCAAATTCTCCAGCTACAAGAGACGACCTATGTTTTTACGCTTACCCGCACTGATGTGCAGTGTGCTGCTGCTCGTCTCGATTAGTTTGGCGCAAGACACTGAACCGGCGGATGACTGGGAACCGGCGGTCACCAACCAGGAGGGCAAAGAGTATCCTCAGGTCAACTCCGAAGGCCGCGTCAGATTTCGTGTCAATGCACCCGAAGCGACAAGTGTTTCGTGCAGTTTCCGCGACAGCAGCGAATTTGTGAAGGATAATCAAGGAGTTTGGACGGGATACACGCGCAAGCTTGATGAAGGCTTCCACTATTACACGATCAAGATCGACGGAGCCGAAGTTCCCGACCCCAACAGCAAATACTTTTTCGGTGCCATGCGGTGGGGTAGTGCCGTGGAAGTTCCTGCGAACGACAGAGACTTTTACGCTGTCAAAAAGGTTCCTCACGGACAACTTCGCGAAGTCCTTTTCTACTCGGAAAGCACCCAAACGGATCGTCGAGCTTTCGTTTACACTCCGCCGGGATATGACGCCGACCAGGAAAAGCGTTACCCGGTTCTGTATCTGCAACATGGATGGGGCGAGAACGAATACGGTTGGAGCGTTCAGGGCCACGCCGGCCTGATCATGGACAACCTGCTTGCCGAAGGTAAGGCTAAGCCATTTATTATCGTGATGACCTACGGCATGACGAATGATGTCCGTCCGGGCGGAATCGGTGGCTTCGACATCAGCCATTTTGAAACGGTACTTGTCAAAGAGTTGGTCCCGTACGTCGATTCCAACTTCCGCACGCTGACCGACCAACCCAACCGAGCCATGGCTGGTCTTTCCATGGGCGGCATGGAAACCAAGGCAATTACGCTTCGAAACCTCGACACGTTTTCACACATCGGTCTATTCAGTGGCGGGTCGATCACCATGGACGACGTCAACAACACCAAAGGTTTCAAGAAAAGCAACAAGCTCGTCTTTGTCAGTTACGGCAGCAAGGAAGTGGGCGGCGGAGGGCGTCCAGGACGTGGCGGCGATCCCGAAGCGCATGCAAAGGCACTCAAGGACGCGGGCATCAATAGCCACTATTACGTTTCACCTGATACGGCTCACGAATGGCAAACCTGGCGTCGCAGTTTACGCCAGATTGCTCCACTGTTGTTTGCCTCAGACGGCAAACTCAGCGGCGCGTGGAAAGTCGACTTCGACACCCAAATCGGTCTTCAAAAGTACATGATGACGTTCGATTGTGGCGGTCAAAATCCAACAGCGAATGCCAAGGTGAAAGTTGAAGAGAGAACGCGACAAGTCGAATTCCACGACGTTAAAATCGATGGAGATACGATCTCGTTTTGGGAGCCACTGAACCTGGGCGGCAACGAGATTCGCATTGAATTCAACGGAAAGGTCTCAGGCGACTCCATCACATTCACACGCAAGGTAGGCGAGTTCTCCAACGAAGAAGCGACTGCAAAGCGAGTAAGTCTTGATGCACAAATGGAAGCAGATGCAACAGCGAACGAGGGAAAAGGGTCAGCTAACAACATGAAGCAATTTCCCGTCGCCATGGCGGGCGAAGTGGACCCGAATTTTCACGTCTACCTCTGCTTTGGCCAGTCCAACATGGAAAGCGGCGGAAGCATGAATGATGAAGATCGCAACGTCGATGAACGTTTCCTACTCATGGCGGATTTCGACAATGCCGATCGCGGATGGGAGAAAAACAACTGGTACCATGCTGTTCCACCGCTTGCCGCACGTGGCCGAGGCATCTGTATGGTTGACGGCTTTGGCAAGACATTGGTGGCGGGACTTCCACAAAACGTCCGAGTCGGAGTGATCAAAGTTTCCGTACCCGGCTGCAAGATCGAACTGTTCGACAAAGACTCGTTTCAATCTTACATCGAGAACGAACGGGACTGGATGAAGAACATCGTCCGAGGCTACGGCGACAACCCTTACCAATACATGGTGGACATGGGAAAAGTGGCGCAGAAGCACGGTGTGATCAAGGGCATTCTTTTGCATCAGGGCGAGTCCAACTACGGCGACAAAAACTGGCCTCAAAAGGTCCGTGTCGTCTATGACAACCTGATCAAAGACTTGAATCTGAATCCCGAAGAAGTGTCACTGCTTGCCGGTGAAATGGTGAATGCCGACCAACAAGGACAATGCGCTGGCATGAACGAAATCATGGCAGGACTCCCGAAGATAATACCGAATGCCCATGTCATTTCATCAGCTGGCTGCACGACGGATGACAAGTTGCATTTCAATCCAGACGGCTCAAGGAAGTTCGGACACCGATATGGCGAGAAAATGCTTTCGTTACTCGGCAAAGAAGCGGTTGCAGCCAAGTAACTGCTGAGGCGTCCACCGAATTCAGATCCGGCGGGCGTTCCACCAATACCGTTGAGTGATCGAGAAGCCATCAACCTAGGAAAGTGTTCATGAGAAATGTCGGAAAGCTGGCCATCGTCGGCGTGGTCGGGCTGTTGATTTTTGCTTTACCCGTATCTGCAGAGGAGATCGACGGTCAATGGCATGCGATGTTCGACACACCGGCCGGAGTTCAGACGTACCATTTCGATTTCCAGGACATGGACGGCAAGCTGACAGCTAAGGCGGTCGTCGAGTCCGCTGATGAAATGCGTGATGTGGAGTTCGAGGAAGCCAAGCTGGACGGTGAAACGCTGAAGTTTGTGGAACTGCGGAAGTTTGGCGAGCGAGAGCTTCGCATCGAATACACCGGCAAGCTGAGTGATAGAGGAATCATGTTCACTCGCAAAATCGGAGACTTCGGCAGTCAGGAATCGGGTGCAACTCGAGACATTCCCAAACCGGAACCGCAGTCTTCTGCGCCGGTGGTCAAAGTTCATCTCGATCGCATCATCAAGGATGCTTACAAAGATTTATTTCGTGTTGGCACTGCCGGAGATTTTCCATCGCGGTACTCGAGCGAGGAGCTACAGCTTGCGTCGGAGCATTTCAACGCCGTCACTCCGGAAAATTGCATGAAGCCTGAGCGTGTTCACCCGGACGAGAAGACATGGCGATTCGAGCTTCCCGATGCGCTGGTCCAATGGGCAACCGACAGCAAAATGAGTGTCCACGGACATACGCTCGTCTGGCACGCGCAGACCGGTGATTGGTTCTTTCGGGATGGCGACCGAGAAGTCTTGACTCAGCGAATGAAAGATCACATCCACACGCTGGTTGGTCGATACCGAGGAGAAATCCAAAGCTGGGATGTCGTCAATGAAGCGATCAATGATGCTGGAAATGAAGAAACCGGGCAAACCGAGAACCTCCGCGATTCAAAATGGTTGCAAACACTGGGGCCGAAATTCCTGACGCTGGCGTTTAAGTTTGCCCACGAAGCTGACCCCGACGCAATCCTTTATTACAACGACTACAACATCGAATCCGGACCCAAGCACGACAGTTCGATGGTCTTGTTGAAACGATTGCTCGATGACGGAGCACCGATTCACGCGGTTGGAATTCAGGGGCATTGGACGACCGGTCGCGTGCCTTATGAAGACATCGACAAGGCGATCTCGGACTACGCTTCACTGGGTCTGAAGGTCAGCATCACCGAACTTGACGTCACGATTCGCGGAGCTTCCGGTGGTCAATTCGGCGGTGGCTTTGGGCGAAGACGTTTTGGTAGCCGCGAACCAGCTTCGATAGAAGACCTCAACGCTCAAGCCGATGCATATGCAAAACTATTCGCGATATTCAGTAAGCACAAAGACGTGATTGAGCGAGTCACCTTTTGGGGCCTCAACGATCGCCGTACATGGCGTTTCGGACAGCATCCCTTGATCTTCGACGCCAACAACTATCCCAAACCGGCTTACGCTGCGATTGTAAACGAGCCAGGGCGCGACTGAATACCAAGCCACCGTTCGCTTGCCGAACCAAACATTGGCTAGGCACTGCCAAGGGCGACACAAGCAAATCACCACGTCGCCAAAGCACAATCATCGCGACTGAAATTAGCGACCGTGCCCAGGATCACCACGATAGGTCGCTTGACGTTCATCGCTAAAACTCACTTCGTGCATGTCTTATTCAACAGTCGTGAAATCTTTCAAGAAATCAATGTCTATGATTTTTTGTAGGGACCATGAATACTTGTTCCATGCCATCGTTCAGCGGCGACGTTTCGCAAATGTTCGGACTCGAATACGGCTTCGGCGAAAAACAAGCAAGGCATCATCGGCGTCCAGGATGCTCAACACCGCGATTGAATCCGAATGGACCGTTGGTACTCGGCCGTTCCACCCGAAGCCGAACAGTCAAACTGGCTGAGCAACCGAACGTCGGTTTCCATCATTCTCCGTTCGGTCGAAACTTGCCAAAAACCAGACTTTTTGAAGGCTGACAACATCTGCTTCATCGATGCCTCGATTCGCGAGGTGACGCTGCGTTGGCCGATCGAATCGTGATCACCGACTCGCCGTCCAACGTTGACAATAGTGAAGCGTTCACGATCACTGTTGAGGACATGGGCGCTATCCAGCGAATTGCTGGGGTTCGCAGCGGTGCACTGACTCACGCAGTCAACAACGATATGTGTTTCGTTAACCTTGGCTTCACCGTGATCGACAGCAACACCATCCAGGTCATAACATTCAACACAAGCATCATAATCCCCGGAACGTGAATGCTGTTCACGCTCGAAGCCGATGGCCAACGTTGTCGACACGCCACAGGCGTTGGTGTGAAAACGTTAGGGAACTGTCCCGCAGCATGGCAACTCACTGAATTTTCGACAGCCTCTCGCGGAATCCATTGAGCACCTCAGCGTACCTCGAGTTCTTCGCCAAGTTAGTGAACTGTCCCGGGTCTTCCTGCATGTCGTAAAGCTCTTCGCCATCCTTGCCGTAGTTCATGTATGACCATTGATCGTTCCGCAGCGACCGCTGCTTGCCCCCGCCGGAGTACGCGATGTCGCGTAGGATCGCGGTGGGGTCGGCAATCGCGGGGACAAGGCTGTGACCGACGATGTCGCTGGGTATCGAAAGTCCGGCGAGCTCACTAACCGTCGGATAGATGTCGACAAGCTCGGCAAACGTCACGGCGCGACCGGACTTCCTGCCCGGCGTGAACACGATCAAGGGCACGTGCGTCACTTCTTCGTGCACGTTTGATTTCAGCCAGAATTCGTGCTCGCCTAGGTGGTAGCCATGGTCGCTCGTGAACACGACCACTGTGTTATCCCGCAGGCCGAGCCGATCCAGCTCGCCCAACACCCGACCGACCTGCACGTCCATGAACGTGACCGCCGCGTAGTACCCCGCCCACATCCGCTTCACATTGTCGGGATACTTGCTGATGCCGGATTTCTGTGACGTGCTACGTGCGAGCCCCGCCTTCGGGATATCGTCGTGATCGCCAGGCAGCGTCTGCGGAGCGGTAATTTTGTCGATCGGATATGGTTCGAAATAATTCGGCGGCGCGACCATCGGGTAGTGCGGCCGAACGAAACCCACCGCGAGAAAAAACGGATTGTCTTTGTGCTCGCGCATCAGCTCGATCGCCTTGGTCGCGGCTTTGTAGTCGGGCTGATCGGTTCCGTCTCCCTCGCTTTCCACGGTCACAAACGGGCGGTGCGGATCGCCGGTGGACTGCCGGTTCTCTTCCTCGGTGGTGAAGATGTTCTGATTCAGCAGCGAGTAGAGGCCCGGCGTGTGCGCTTCGCGACCGGGCGCGTTGAAGCGTTCGGTCCATGACGCGGCGTGATCGACGCCGTTGGTCCCCGCGATGATGTCGCCGGGCACTCGCATGTGGTAGATCTTCCCGACGCGCGCTGTGTACCAACCGTTGTTCTTGAAATGTTCCGCCATGCTCGGTCCGCTGCCGCTCGCCCCAACGTATCGGCTGAACATGAACGACTGACGTGATGGCCCGCACACGAGCCCCTGGCAGTACGTTTTGTCGAAAACCATGCTGCGTGCGGCGAGCTCGTCGATATTCGGCGTCTTGCACAGTGGATCGCCATAACACCCCAGCACGCTCGCCTTCAGGTCGTCCGACACGATAAACAAAACGTTCCGCACCTTCGCCGGTTCCTCAGCAAACAGCAGTCCGCTCTGAGCGAATAGAAGAAGCAGCAAGAATAGTCGTAGCATGGTCGCCTTTGATGTGTTCAATACGGAGCATCGCGGATCGCCAAGCAACACTCGTTGTCCCTTAGCGGTCTCTAGTTCCTACGCCTGGCAGAGTATACGTCGTCGAGCGACCCGAATTCGGTGAACTTGAATTTACGTTTCACCGCTTCCGTCGATGAAACCGGTGTGAGAGTGAAACGAAAGGAAAAGTACACCGGTGCACAGCCCCAAATCCGTTGTTGGAACTTTACGGAAACTGCTAGTTGCGTCGAATTGGAAACCGCCACTTTCGATCGTGGACGATTGGTTTGACAAGAGTTTTACCCCGACGGTGTTTCACGTTGGTTTTTGCTGCACCCTTGGCTTGCTAATCCAAACATGGGACGTCGGCGGGACTTCGCAGGCGATGAATACGAGACTTCCGACCTCGAAGGTTGGATCCGCGGGATCACGTAGTTCATGAATCATTGCTGATTGAATTCAAGAAACCAAGAAAACAGAACGACGCCAATCATTAAGTTTGACAATCAGAAGGTTGCGTGCGTCGAAAATGAAAATCATCGGCATGTGCAATTGACAGCGACTGTACCGCTTTCTATCGGTCTTGCCCGTCAGGTTCATTGCCGTGGCATGGGCACCTGGAGAACGTGCGTGATCGAAGTGTCGGGGCCAATACCGAAGATGACAGCGATCGAAAAGGCGATTCGGTTTTCCGCCACACAATCACCGCCACACAAAAAGAGCAGCGGAATGGGGTTGGCATGCCAATAAACTGTATTTGAGAAATCCGAGGTCAGGAAGCTCGCTGGAAGTATGGGACAGAAGAAGGGCGAGCCATGCCGACCCTCGTTGGCACTCGCCGATCGGTCCACCGTGGCCGTGACAATACGCTGACAGGGATTGTGGTACAACAAAGCACGAGGTGATTATGCCACAGCAATCGTCCGATTCGTCAGTATCTCATCAGCGCATGCAATGCATGGAGGTGTGGGGTGGAAACCGACAGGTCGATAGATACCTAGCGACACCAGGTCTAGAGGCTTGGATATACAGTCAGCCCCACGAGCAAGCGCCCGGTGGCGGTGATGTGTATTACATTTCTTCGTGCGCATCAGGCAGAATCACCCGAATTCTGCTTGCCGATGTCAGTGGTCATGGTGTGGATGCATCTAAATTGGCAGTAGGTTTGCGGGAACTGATGCGGCGAAATATCAACATCATTCAGCAAAAGCGTTTTGTTGCTGAAATGAACCAGCAGTTTGCTGAACTCGCTTCGAACCATCAGTTTGCCACGGCGGTGGTCTGTTCTTTTTTCTCTCCGACAAGACGACTCACCCTTTGTAACGCCGGTCATCCCGAACCTCTGTGTCTGCAGCAGCAGGACGGGCAGTGGACTTCCATTTCCCAACCATCGGAGGCCCGTGAATTGAGCGACTTTCCGCTCGGTGTGATCGATGAAGCAAGTTACACGCAGACTGTCCTGACGCTCTCAGACGGTGACTTGGTGTTGCTTTTCAGCGACGCGTTTGTCGAGTCGGTAGACGCCAATGGCGATATTTTGGGCGCTGACGGACTGCTGAGCATCATTCGAGGTCTTGAGTCCGACCAACCCGATCGTTTTATTCCCGCACTTAATGACGCGATCAGGGCAGAAAATCCAAGTAACTTGTCGGACGACGACGCGACTGTGCTACTGATTCGGGCGACTGGAAAGAGAACTTCGGTCAAGAACAACCTCTTGGCTCCCTTCCGCCTGCTCCGTCCTGCTCGGGACCGAACGGAGCTTTCAACCTAGAGCCTGCGGTCAAGACTGACATTGGCGAAGTTTGTGGGATGTGCAGAATAGCTCGTTTTCAAGCCCGGAGGGAATCCCGATGGCTGGTCGCTTCGTTGCTGACGAGACTATGGAATAAAATAGAATTGTGGATTCCGAAGTATTAACGAACGAGCAAAGGAGGCAGTCCTCCGGTCGATAACCGAACCGTGTTCACACGTTTGATTGTCATGTTGAAAACCGAAATTGGATGGCGGGACTTGCCGACGGAACTGGAAACGAGCGAGAAGGCGATTCGCAGACGTTTGAAGTCTTGGACGGAACAAGGCTTGTGGGCAACGATATTTCATCAGTTGCTCACACGTTTACGGGCATCCGGACGACTCGACCTAGCCGACGTACTCGTCGACAGCGGGTTGATCCAATCGCCGTGCGTAGGCGAAAAGTCGGCCCCCACCCGATGGACCGTGGGCAGTGCGGGAATAGTCGGCGATGGTCCGCGCCGACTGCGGTTGTACATCGAACAATGCCCTGGCTGTTTTTGATGCAATTAGCATCCATTTGCAAATTCCGCAGCGTGGGAAGGACGTGATCGTAGGATAGGAAAAGTGTCGTTGGCCGGTGAAAGAGCGATCGCCTAACTGAAGCAATATCTCTGCGTCGGTGTGCGGTGTAAAAAACTCGGCGGAGTCTACGAATCCTCTCTAATGCTCGCATCTGCGATGATCGCGTTCAAGCAGCTTTACAGAACCTTGTTTTGACCACACGCAAAAAATTTGTTTTGAATTTTGGCGTATAGCCTCCATCATTGACATTGATAGATTGGCAGGTTCGCAGCACTATCTCTAGAGCTGAATTGGCCGAGCCTTCGATGCTTGAATCGCCTACGATAGGCAAATCGATTTCTTGCCTTCCTCTGTCTGGATCACGCGTCATGCCTGCCATCGAAAAACTAACCATTGTCGGTGACGCTGAAGCGATGGGGCGCGCTCATGGGACCGCATTTCGTAGTGAAATTCAGGCGTTGACCGAAGAGCGGATGCGGCTTTGCCATGACTGTTTTTGGAGCGGGGAACGCAATGATTCCACGAACCCAAAAGCATTGGCAGAGGCTTGCTGGGAACATCAAAAACGTTACGACACGCAAACGACGGCTGAACTTGAGGGTATTGCCATTGCAGCGGATGTGCCAGCTCGCGATCTGTTGGTGACAGGCGGGTTCACTGATTTTGTTGACGCGCTGCGTAGCGATGCGGCTTTGAGTTCTCCGTTTCAAAGTCCCATCAACGATCCAGGTCAATGCACCGCGGTGCTAGTGGCTGCCGGCACGAGTGCGGATGGCCTGCCGTTGCTTGCGCAAACTTGGGACATGCACCCTACGGCTACTCCGTACATTCGCGTGCTGGACCAACGATCGACCGATCAACCTGCGACGGTGGTCTTCACCGTTACCGGCTGTCCGGCGATGATCGGTATTAACGAGCACGGTCTTGGGATCGGAATCAACAACATGGTGACCATGGACGGGCGACCCGGCGTGATGTGGACAAGCGTGGTGCGTCGCATGCTGCGTGCTCGAAATGCCGATGAAGCCCTCGAACTATTGAAACATGCACCGGTGGCCGGAGCGCATCATTACCTTTTGATTGATGCGGAAAGCAACGGATACAGCGTCGAACGCTCACCGACGCGAATTGCCGTGCGAACGTTGGAATCAACGCTCGCCCACACTAATCATTGCTTAGACTCGGAACTGGTCAGTATTGAACCCGTTCGCGGCGATGCACCGGCGCATAGTACGCAGGGCAGACTGCGATCAGCTAAGCGTTGGCTTGATACTCATCGCGAAGATTGTTCTCGCCAAGGTTTATGGCGTTTATTGAACCAATTTGACGCCAAGGACCCCTTAGGCTCGATCTGCCATGGCCCATTTCCCGATTACGATGTAGAGACTGGAGGCGCGGTGGTGATCTCGCCTCGTGATCGTGCGATGGATGCGATCTGGGGGCAAGGCCGAGTCCACACGAAAGCGGACCAGACCGAGCCCGAAACCTTTACTGTATTGCCAAACAATCCCATGCCAAGTGTTTCTTGATTTGGAACGCACTCTATGTCTAAAAAGAATCTTGCAACTTCTACGATTCAAATCAGCGGCCCTATTCCAGGTCCTCGGGCCCAAGCGATTCTCGATCGCCGCGACGCATCCACGGTCCGGGGCCTTTACCGATCGTGTCCTATCGTTGCCGAGTCTGCTTCCGGCGCTACGGTGACTGACGTCGACGGCAACGTTTTCATCGACCTAGCCGGCGGCATTGGCGCACTCAATGCCGGTCATTGTCCACCCGAAGTCACCAAGGCGATTCACGACCAAGCGGATAAGTTGATTCATTTGTGCAACATCGTGGGCACCTACGAATCGATGGTGCAACTGAACGAAAAACTGCATGAGATTGTGCCGATCCGCGGCCTCAAAAAGACATTGCTTTGCAATTCGGGTGTCGAGGCCGGCGAGAACGCAGTGAAAATTGCGCGCTACGCCACGGGGCGACAGGGCATCATCGTGTTCGAGGGAGCATTTCACGGACGAAGCCTCTTGGGAATGACGATGACGAGCAAATACGATCTCTACAAACGTGGATTCGGGCCGTTTGCGAGCGAAGTCTATCGTGTGCCGTTTCCGTATGAATACCGCGAGAAGCCGAACGGGATGAGCACCGACGATTTCTGCGAACTACGAATCAACGATTTGAAGAAAGCTTTCGTCGCGCAGATTGATCCCACCAGTGTCGCCGCGGTGATTATCGAGCCTGTGCAAGGCGAGGGCGGCTTTATCCCAGCACCGCCCGCGTACATTCGAGCCTTACGCGAACTCACCGCCCAACACGGAATCCTGTTAGCCAGTGACGAAGTGCAAAGCGGCTTTGGTCGCACAGGAAAAATGTTCGCGATCGAACACACGCCGGGCTGTGGTACCGAGTGGGATGTCGACATGGTGATCATGGCCAAGAGCATTGGGTCGGGATTGCCGATTGCGGCAGTCACCGGCAAGGCTGAGGTGATGGACAAACCACACGTTGGGGGACTTGGTTCAACTTTCGGCGGCAACCCCGTGGCGTGCGCCGGTGCGGTAGCAACGATCGACTACATGCGAGAAAACAACTTGGCGGACCGGGCGAACGAGATCGGCTCGATAACACTGGATTACTTCCGTCGGTGGCAGGCAAAGCACCATGCTATTGGCGACGTGAGGTGCGCCGGTGCGATGTGTGCGCTGGAATTTGTCAAGGATCGAAAAACTAAAGAACCCAATTCGGTTCTGCCACCGTTGATCGTCGAAGAGGCGTTCCAGCGGGGGGTGATCATGATTCGCGCCGGGCTTTACGGTTCGTGTCTTCGTTTGCTTGCGCCGCTGGTGATTAGTGATTCGCAACTCCATGAAGCCATGCAGGCACTGGAATCTGCGATCGATGCCGCAGTGTTGCGAGCCAAGACCGCGTAGGTGATGCAAAGAGAGACAGTGAACAATGGAGTTGACCGCCCTCAAGTTTAAAAACTTGACGTTTCCTCGCGGATCAAATCGGTCATGAACTTTTTGATCCCAAGTGAACGAGCTTCTTATTGACAAACTCTAGAATACCGAGATGCGAAAGCTCTCGGCCATAGCCCGAATTTTTTATGCCACCGAATGGTAGGTCAGCTTGCGATTTGGTGGGTTGGTTAATGAAGATCATCCCCGATTCAATTCTCTCGGCAATGCGCCGGCCACGATCAATGTCACGGGTATAGATACTTCCGCCTAGGCCATAGGAGGAATCATTGGCCAATTGAATCGCAGCTTCTTCGTCATCAACGACGTAAACGGTGGCAACCGGACCAAATAGTTCTTGGTCATAGGTCGGCATATCAGGAGTGACGTCAGTCAAGATCGTAGGATTGAAATAAGCACCCGGCCGAGCGGGACGATCGCCACCTAGCAAAACCGTAGCTCCTGCGTCGACCGACGCTTGCACTTGTTCGCTTAACGTAACCGCCGCTTGTTCCGTCGAGAGTGGTGAAACCGTCGTTTCGTCATCCATCGGGTCACCGATCTTCAACACAGACATCGATTGTTTGAACTTTGCCAGGAATTCGTCGGCAACCGATTTGACGACGATGAAGCGTTTCGCAGCGACACACGACTGGCCAGCGTTTGTCATTCTTCCTTTCACGGCAAACTCGACCGTCGAATCAATGTCTGCGTCTTCTAAGACAATGAATGGATCATTTCCTCCAAGTTCCAGAACCGAACGTTTTAAATTCTTGCCAGCCAGTGCTGCAACGGCCGCGCCCGCTCGCTCGCTACCCGTTAGCGAGACACCTTGAACTCGTAAATCAGATACGATCGCCTCTACAAAACTGGTTGGAATAAATAGGTTCGTGTAGACACCCCTTGGCAGTCGGCATTGCTCAAACAGATCTGCAATGATCTGAGCGCACTTGGGGACATTTTCTGCGTGTTTCACCATCACAGTGTTTCCTGCCATGATGTTCGGTGCAGCGAATCGTGTGACTTGATAAAAGGGGTAGTTCCAAGGCATCACTCCCAGCAGTACACCAATCGGTTCGAACCGAATAAAGACGTTTGCATCGGAACTCTCCAATTGCTGGTTCGCCAAGAATGATTCCGCACCGCCTGCGTAAAACTCAGCAATTTGGGCGCAAAACTCGATCTCCCGTCGACTTTCAGAAATTCGTTTTCCCATCTCACGAGTGATGATCTGAGCCAAGTCATCGACACGCTCCCTGAGCAGGCTAGCGAACGCAGTGACGGCCTGTTTGCGTTCGTCAAAGGTCGTTGTTCGCCAAGACCGATACGCTTGGTCAGCACGTTCAACCAACTCAAGCGTCTCGTCTTTCGACAGCGTTGGGAAAGTCTCGATGGTTTCGTTAGTAGCCGGGTTGATACTGAAAATTTTCACGATGGGTTACCTTGCTACGATCGTTTTAGATGCGAGGAATCACTAAGCTCGACGTTTTCTGTTTCCTTGAGTCGTCTCAGCTTCAAATTGATGTAGGTGAAAGCAGCATCCTTACGCAAGGGTTGTGACTTCTCTCAGTTCCAAGCCGTGCCAAGCACAGCCGCTATGATCGGTGTTCCTCGTGATTTTAAGCCACTTCTGGATCAACTGTCACGTGCATTCTCGCGGCGACAAACTGC
This sequence comes from Rubripirellula reticaptiva, assembly GCF_007860175.1. Taxonomy (NCBI): domain Bacteria; kingdom Pseudomonadati; phylum Planctomycetota; class Planctomycetia; order Pirellulales; family Pirellulaceae; genus Rubripirellula; species Rubripirellula reticaptiva. The sequence goes on from NZ_SJPX01000001.1 coordinate 1,777,619, forward strand.
GAGACGCGTGACCCTCTTCTTCGGTCCATCTGGGTTTATTGTGGGTAGAGATCGAGTCCGCCGCAGTAAAAGTAGATTGCCGTCTTGAAATTTTCGGGGTTGCGGTAGCCGCCGACTCTTCTCTTTATCGACATGATCTTGCTGTTCAAGCCTCCGCCGAAGCGTCGCGTAAAAGCGATCGGTCGTCCACCGGTCAAAGGCAGGTCATTGCCGGTACCTTGCGAGGTCGTTGCTACCAAGAAGCGGGACAATAAACTTCGGGTTCGTTGGCATGGCGGAGGCTGGCGAAACGTCGAGGTGATCACGGGTGTGGACGGATGGTTCAAAAGCGGCGAGGGATTGGTGTCGATTCGCTGGGGGCACGTTCGTGATCTTGATAGTACGCATCGCGACGACGTTCCAAGAAATATGGGCTCGCCTGGGATTGGAGACGACTCGCGGATGGGATCGGCAAACGGTGCTGCGGATAGCCCGGTGCTTGTTCAAGCTGGATACGATCGAGGTTTTCTTTTGCGACACGATGCCCGAAAGCAGTTCGCATTTTTGCAGACGATCATCGCAGGGAAAGGAAACGATCACATTGATTGACCTGATCATCAGTGTCCGGCATGTTCTGTGGCTCGAATGGATTTTCGAACACACGCCCGGTGGCGAGACGATTCGGAAATTACCCAAGCAAATGCGGGCTTTAATAGAATTTGGGCTCACGCAGGCTATCTGAAGGGAAAAGTCGGACCTAACACGAACTCCCTAGAAAAATGACCAACCCTTTGACAACAACTCAGATGTCTTCGGACTTGAATTTGTCTACGGTTAACCAGTGAACTGCGTACTAAATTTCGGTTGATGTTTCCGGCAGACGACGTACCGCCTGTTCCTCACAAACCCGAAGTAGAAAGATAAGGGCACGCTTCTCCGCAGCAATGCTTTTTACACAATTGCTCGCCCACGAGCAGGCAACAACTTGCGGCATCTTAAGTGCCATTCGGGATGGAAGTCGATTTAGAATCGCCCTCCCCTTCCAGGGCAATCGCACGTTGATTTCGTTTCGGTCCAAGGATTGCGTTGTCATCGCTGAAGTCAAGCCGCTCGTTGTTGAGTGGCGTGTTTCCCGCACGGAGGTGCCAAGCGATGAACGGACCAGCAGCC